>JBIPMR010000596.1:0-3414 GCA_044369025.1 Luteolibacter sp. | reverse complement strand
CTGCCCAACTCGAACGCGCCGCCGAAGCCAACCCGGTGCTGCGCGGTGATTCCAACTACGACCCCAAACAGTTCGACCGTTTTCTCGAAGGCAACACCGCCGATGAAAACGCCGCGCTCAAGGAAATCGCCAACCGCATCGTCACCCAACAGCTCGCCGCCGAGCCCGCACCGGTGGCGCTGGATGTCACGCTGCCCGAACGCGGCACCGTTCTCACATTCGGGCGCAGCGTGCAGGTCGATGGCGGGCGGCCGATGGCCATCGAGCTCAAACTCAAACGCCGCGGCAGCCGCTACGCCTGGCTCGGCGTTTTCCTCTGCGTGACCGTCGGAGCCATGGGCGCGGCGGGCAGGCGGAGGTAATTCGTTTCGATTGCAATGCGGACGTGGGGGAATAGGTTTCGCCGCCCATGGAATCCCCCAAACGCCCGATTTCGGAGCGACGTCTCCTGCTGCTTCTGGCGGCCGTGCAATTCACGCACGTGATGGATTTCATGGTGATGATGCCGCTGGGGCCGCAGTTGATGCGGGAGTTGGAAATTTCGCCGCGCCAGTTCGGGGCGTTGATTTCATCGTTTGCGATCACCGCCGGAGTGATCGGTCTGGCGGTCGCGCCGTTCATCGACCGCTTTGACCGGCGGCATCTGCTGCTCGTCGCCTACGCGGGATTCACGTTGGGGACGCTGGCTTGCGGGCTGTCGCACACCTGGGAAATGTTATTGCTGTCGCGGGCGGTCTGCGGTGCGTTCGGCGGCATCAGCGGCGCGACCATCATGGTGATCGCCTCGGACGTGGTGCCGGCGGAACGGCGCGCGCGTGGGATGGCGATCATCATGACGGCCTTCTCCGTGGCCGCGGCGCTGGGGGTGCCGTTCGGCCTGAAATTGGCGCAATGGTGGCGGTGGGAGGCACCGTTCCTGGTGGTGGCCGGGGTGGCGGCGTTGGTTTGGGTTTTCCTATACAAAATCCTGCCGCCGGTGAGAGGGCATCTCAGCGAAGGCAAAGTTAGATCCGGTCGGGATTTCCTGTTATTGTTGCAAAACCGCAACGCGTGGAAAGGTCTGGCGCTGATGGTCGCGGTGGTGTTCGGGCATTTCACCATCATCCCGTTTCTGTCGCCATTTCTGGTGGGGAACATGGGCATGCGCGAGGCGTCGTTGTTCCTTGTCTATGTGGTGGGTGGCGTGGTCACGGTTTTCAGCGGGCCGCTGGTGGGACGTCTGGCGGACCGCTACGGGAAATTTCGCATCTATGCCATGCTCGTCGCCGGGGCCTGCGTGGTGATCCGCGTTTTGACCGCTTCCGGCCAGCGCCCCGAGTGGCAGGTGCTGGTCATCGCCGGCTTCTTCTTCATGCTGGCGAGCGGCCGTTTCATCCCCACCCAGGCGACGATTTCGATGGCGGTGCCCTCCGCGCGGCGCGGGGCTTACATGAGCCTGGTGGCCTGCGCGAGGGATCTGGCATCAGGGCTAACAACCGCCATCGGCGGCTTGGTGGTGGTGGAGGGCGCGGATGGCCGGCTGCTGGGTTACGACCGCCTCGGGATGCTGGCCATCGTGGTGAGCATCGGCAGCCTGTGGGTTTTCCGGCAGGTTAAATCGGTTGAGAATGGTTAGGTTGAAACCGGGGCTATGTATGGGGAGGGGCGGACTCCGGCCGCCCATGCCCATGAGGGGACGATGCAAGGTGATTCTCTCTGCTCCTTGGCTCCCCATGGGCGAGGCGGCCGGAGTCCGCCTCTCCTTAGGGGGCGGATGCCTCCGCCTGTTTCGTCAGTTCGTGAGCTGTGGCGGCCATGACTCCTTGGTGAGGGCCGGGGCTTTGCCGGAGGTGGGGAAGCTGGATTTCACGGCGGCGCGCAGTTTGGGTGAAAGCTCGGCGATGGTTTTTCCGTGAGCGGGGTCCTTGGCGAGATTGGTGAGCTCCCTGGGGTCGGCGTCGTGATCGTAGAGTTCGCTGCCTCTCCGGTTTTCATCCCACTCGGTGTAACGCCAGCGCGGCGTGCGCAGGCTGTAACCGGAGAACTGGTTTCGCACGACCTGAGTGAGCGCCCAACCGCGTCCGGGAAGTTCGGGGTCCTTGAGCATGGGCACGAGACTCTGGCCCTGGAGATTCTTCGGGGCTTTCACGCCGCAGAGTTCGGTGAGTGTCGGATAGAGATCGATGTGGGCGACGGGGGAGTTCGCCACCGCGCCTTTTGCCAATCCCGGGGCGACGATGAGCAGGGGAACGCGCGCGCTTTCCTCGAAGAGGCTTTGTTTCTGCCAGAGGCCGTGTTCGCCCAGGTGATAGCCGTGGTCGCTGGTGAAGACGATGATGGTGGTTTCCGCCAGTCCGAGCCGGTCGAGCGCCGACACCACCCGGCCGACTTGTGCGTCCATGAAGCTGATGCTGGCGTGGTAGGCCTGCACCGCCTGGCGGCGCAAGTCGTCGCTCATTTTGTGCTGTTGGATTTTGGCGCTCATCAGCGCGGCCGGCGGGATGTCGGCTTGATCCTCCTGCACGCCGGTGACCACAGGCATCCGGTCCACGGGGTGCTGGTCGAAATACGGGGTTTTCGGCGCGACAAACGGCGTGTGCGGCCGGAAGAATCCGACGGTGAGGAAGAACGGCCGGTGTTGCTGTTTCGCGCAGCGCTCCAACACCCACTCGGCATCCGCCGCGAGCATGCCGTCGGTGTGATGGGGGTCGCCTTTGGGCGAGGCATACCAACTCAGCGTCCCGCCGAATTGTCCGGGTTGGAGCGAGAAGATGTCAGGCTCTTCCTCGAGCCGGTCCACGCCCGCGGGATTCAGTTCAAGCTCCCACGAGGCCGGGTCGTCGTGGCCGTCGGTTCCGACGGATTTCGGGACGTTGTAATGATAGAGTTTGCCGATCCGGCCGGCGAAATATCCCTGGTTGCGGAACGCTTGGGAGAGGCTTGGGTGCGCGGGAATGGTTTGGCGGAAAATTTGCGAATTGGCGAAAATCCCGGTGCTGTTTGGATAGAGACCGGTGAGCAGCGAGTTGCGGCTGGGTCCGCACAGCGGGAAGGCGCAATAGGCGCGGTCGAAGCGCACGCCGCGCGCGGCGAGGCGGTCGAGGTTCGGGGTTTTTGCGATCGGATCGCCGTAACAACCGAGGAGGTTGTTGAGATCGTCCGCGATGATGAAGAGCACGTTGGGTTTCGGCGCGGGCGTTTCGGCGGCGATTCCGAAGGCGTGGGTGGCGAGGACGATGGCGGCGCTTAGTAGGGTCTGGAGGTGGTTTTTCATGGCACGGGTGCGTTCCGGAAGGTTGAGGCTCTATGCGCTGAAGGGCATGGGCGTCAAGTTAAGGCTGTGGTCCAAGAGGCTAAGCCAGCGTCCACCCGTGACCGCGAGTTTCCGAACTCGCCGCCCATGGGAGGTGAAAGGAAAGCCCGGAGGACATCTCT
>JBIPMR010000595.1:0-3415 GCA_044369025.1 Luteolibacter sp. | reverse complement strand
ATCGCCGGAGGATTATGAGAACATGATGGTGCCGGTGTGGGTGGGCCAGAAACTGACGCGCGAGGAGTTTCTCAATTCGCTGGTCGGCATGCTTTTCGAGCGCAACGACATCGCCTTCGGCCGCGGGAAATTCCGCGTCCGCGGGGATGTGGTGGAGGTGCATCCGGCCTACCTCGACGAGACCGCGATCCGCGTCGAATTCTTCGACGACGAGGTCGAGCGCATCACCAGCATCCACACACTGACCGGCCACGCGATCGAGCGGTTGGAGAACCACACGTTTTTCCCGGCGAAACAATTCGTCACGCCCGGCGACAAGATGAAGCGGGCGGCGATCGCGATCCGTGCCGAGGCCGACGCGCAGGTGACGAAATTCGAGAAGGAGGGCAAGCTCATCGAAGCGCAGCGGCTGCGGATGCGGACGGATTATGATTTGGAAATGATGGCCGAAATGGGGTTTTGCCAGGGCATCGAAAACTACTCGCGCCACATCACCGGCCGCGAAACGGGGGCGCGGCCTTACACGCTGCTGGACTTTTTCCCGCGCGACTTCCTGCTGTTAGTCGATGAGAGCCACGCCACCATCCCGCAGGTCGGCGGGATGTATGAGGGCGACAAAAGCCGCAAAACCGTGCTGGTGGACCACGGGTTCCGCCTGCCGAGCGCGTTGGACAACCGGCCGCTGCGCTTCGAGGAATTCATGCAAATGACCGGCCAGCGCGTCTATGTTTCAGCCACGCCGGGGGCCTTTGAAATCGTCAACTCCCGCCCGGAGAACAAGTCGTTCATTCCGGTGAAGGAGAAGGACAGGGATGGCAAAAGCATCGTGCTTTTCGATTTGAAAAAAGCCCGCGTCAAACCCAGCGGCAACGACGAGCCGGTGGACAAATTCGATCCCACCCGGCGCGGCACGCCGCTGGTGGTCGAGCAGATCATCCGGCCCACAGGACTATTAGACCCGGTGCTGATCCTGCGCCCGCTCAAGGGCCAGATCGACGAAACCATCGAACTCTGCCGCCAGCGCGTCGAGCGCAACGAGCGGGTGCTCGTCACCACCCTGACGAAAAAAACCGCGGAGGACCTCAGCGAATATCTGCTAGGGACCGGCCTCAAGGTCCGCTACCTGCACTCCGACATCGACACCGTGGAGCGGGTGGAGATCCTCCGCCAGTTGCGCGCCGGCGCGTTTGATATTCTGGTAGGGATCAACCTGCTGCGCGAGGGTCTCGATTTGCCCGAAGTTTCGCTCGTCTGCATTCTGGACGCCGACAAGGAAGGCTTTTTGCGCAACGAAACCTCGATGATCCAGACGGCGGGACGGGCGGCCCGCCACATCGGCGGCGAATGCGTGCTTTTCTGCGATAAAATCACCGACTCGATCCAGGCGCTCATCGACGTGACCGCCTACCGCCGGAGCCGCCAACAAGCCCACAACGAACTGCACGGCATCACCCCCCTCAGCGTCAAACGGGCGATTCAAACCAGCCTCCACACCTACGAGAACGCCGATAAAGACAGCTCGTCGATGGTCGCCGAAGACCCGGAAACCTACGACAAACCCCGGGTGATCGCCCAACTGGAGGCGGAGATGCGCGAGGCTTCATCGCGCTTGGAATTCGAGCTCGCCGCGCATTTGCGCGACCAGATCATCACCCTCAAAGCCACTCCGGCCACCACCGACGCCACGCGCCAGGCGGTGAAATACCCCGCCGCCAAAAACCGCGGGGGCCGCCGGAAATGAGTGTGTTCTTGACCGTTCCGGGCGTTTAATTCACCGCTTGCGGCGTGTTCACAGGGAAAAAAGACCGGCCCTATTTCGAGGCCTGGCTGCGGCGGACGGGCAAACAATTCGCCGTCAGCGGCCGCTTGACGCAGACCGCGATGGTGCTCGCCGCGGAAGAAGGCGGCACGGTGGACGAATGGCGGACCCGCCTGCGGGTGCTGCTAAAAGGCGACGAGGTCCCGTCCCTCGACCTGCTCACCCGCATCGACGCGTTGTTGGCCGGCCCGACCGCTTTCAAGTCCGATGACGATTCCCAGGGCGCTTGGTTCTGAAAAGCGCCGGATCCGCAAGTTTTGCATGGCCGCCCCCTGCATCCTCGACAGGTTTCCATAAGGGATTGACATGCGATTTGCAACAAAACTAACATTCTTCCGAATCCGCAAAAAAAACCTTGAACCTAACAAACATCGGGCAGAGAAATTCCACAGCACATGCACCGACTGTCTTCAAAATCCAGCGTTTACAGATTCCGGGCGTCGGCCATTCTCGTTTGCGCCCACTGGATTTTACTCTTCAGCACTTCCGGCCTCCTGATCTACTCGGTGTTGATGGCCGACCGGGACTTGACCGTGCTCGCCATCGGGTTGGGCGGACTGACCTTCGTGTTGATGGTCATCCAATGGATGTTCTCCGCAAAAACCCGCTGCCCGCTCTGTCTCACGCCGGTTCTATCCGCCAAAAAATGCGCCAAGCACCGGAAAGCGAGCACCTTCCTCGGCAGCCACCGCCTGCGGGTCGCATTGCAAATCCTTTTCCGCGGGAACTTCGTCTGCCCGTATTGTTACGAGCGCACGGCGGTGAAGCCGAGGGTCAGACCGAAGCGCTGAAACGCGGCGGACTCCGGCGCAGCTGCCGGGAATCCCGCTTTGGATTTCCCGTTCCGCGGGTTATCCATCCCGGCGATGTCGATTTTCAAATTCATCCTGATCGGAATCCCGCTGCTCTCCGTCGCCTGGTGGATCTGGGCCGACCGCCGGCTCGGTCAAATGAAGGCTCCCCGCAGCTGGAGGCTGCTGATGGGCCTGGCCCTGGCCCTGATGCTGGCGGGTTTCTGCTGGGTCGTTTTGGGCCGCCAGGAATGGGTGGGTGAGCCGGTTCCCGCAGCCTTGTATGCCGTCGTTTTGCTTTGGGGTTTGATTTTCCTGCCGCTGCTGGGGCTGCCGATGATGACTGGCTGGGCGGTCTGGTCCACCGGGCGGCAACTGCATCAAATCATCCGCAAAACCGCCAACCCGGGAAATGCCGACACCGTCCCGCCGCCGAACACCATGAGCCGCCGCGAACTGCTAGGCACGGCGGCGGTCGCCCTGCCGGTGATCGCCACCTTCGGCAGCGCCGGAATCAGCCTGCCGCAAACCCAGCGCTTCCGGGTGCGGGAGATCACCATTTCACTCAAAAACCTGCCGCAACCGCTGGATGGCATGCGCATCGCCCACGTCACCGACACCCACGTCGGGAAATTCACCCGGGGCCGGGTGCTCGATGAAATCGCGGAGGCCACCAACCGCCTGCAAGCCGACCTGGTCCTCCTGACCGGTGACTTGATCGACAATTCCATCAAAGACCTGCCCGCCGCGCTGGCGATGGTCCAACGCATGGATCCGCGCTCCGGGCTTTTCATGATCGAGGGCA
>JBIPMR010000594.1:0-3416 GCA_044369025.1 Luteolibacter sp. | reverse complement strand
GAAGTTAGATGGATTGCCCCCCGCCCCCCCGCCGCTTCGACCAAAACCCGTGGACTCACCCGCCATGCCGGCACCCGCCGTCCTCGCGGGCATCAGCGAACGCTTCCCTACCCTCCAACCATCCGCCGACCATGCCCAAGCCATTTATCAAACTGACCATCGATGAGTTCGAGGAGCTCGTCGATTCATTCAACTTCACCCGCAAGATTGATACGGTCCACATGCACCATACCTGGAAACCGAATCACAGCCAGTACCGGGGATTGCAGACGATCGAGGCGATGTGGGAATACCATACCCGGACCAATGGCTGGTCCGACATCGCCCAACATATCAGCATTGCTCCGGACGGCAGCATCTGGACGGGTAGGAACTGGAACCAACCTCCGGCGAGCGCCGCGGGTTATAATGGCAATTCGAGGCAAGGGCCGTTCATGTTTGAAATGATCGGAGACTTCGACAAGGGCAAGGATGCCTTCGCCGATCCCCAAAAGGCGGCGGTGATCCGGGTGATCGAAGCGCTGCTCGGGAAATTTTCCCTGCCGGTGAGCGCACTGCGATTCCACCATCACATGACCGACCAGAAGTCCTGCCCGGGCACGGCGATCGATTATGAGGACTTTTGCAAGCAGATCAAACTGGGCGCGGCGGCCACCCGCGGGGCGAAGAAGCGTGGCGGCGTTTCCCCATTGGTCGGGGAGCTCGGGGAGCTGATGGATTCCCCGTTGGAGGTGGATCTCGGAGCTCCGGAATATCACGCGGATCATCTGCATTTCACCGGCGAGGAATTCGCCACCCGGTCCACCCGGGCAGCTGGCGGACCGGTCAATGTCGAGGCGCATTTGATCAACCTGCGGGACGGACGGCTGAGTCGATCGGGAATGGCGACCACTTCCGAGGCGAGTCTGGAATCCCTGTTCCAAATCCACCTTGCCGCGGCGCTGGAGGAAGCCCGGGCGGCGGCACGCCCGCTCCGCATCATGTTCTTCGCCCATGGCGGATTGAACGACGAAAAGGGCTCTGTCGAGACCGCGCTGAGCCGCGTGCCGTGGTGGCTGAAAAATGATATCTATCCGATTTTTTTCATCTGGGAGACCGGGCTGATGGAGACGCTCGGCCAAATGCTCGAGCGCAAGACCCACGACGTCTGGGGACGCATCGGAGGGCTGTTCGGTCGGCGCGGCGTGGGAGACTTCATCGCGGATCATGCCACCGACCCGGCGATCGAAAAGCTGGCGCGCAGCATCGGCGGCGTGGCGCTCTGGGGAGCCATGAAGGACAGCGCGGAACGGGCCAGCGCCCCGAACACCGGCGGCGCCTGGCTGACCGCAAGGCATTTGAAGGATTTCCTCAAAACCCACCCGGACCACTCGGTGGAACTTCACGCCATCGGCCACAGCGCCGGCAGCATCTTCCACGCCCACTTCCTCGCGGCGGTGACGGCGGCGTTGGGCAACAAAGGACCGTCCATCCGCAGCCTCCATCATCTCGCACCCGCCATCCGGGCGGACCTTTTCAAACAGAAGGTCGTGCCGCTGTTAGGCAAGGGCATCGACCGGCTGACGATGTTCACCATGACCGACCCGAAGGAGCGCGAGGACGTCTGCATGAAGGTTTATAAAAAGTCCCTGCTCTACCTGATCCATCACGGGCTGGAGCGGGAGGCGCGGTGCCCGCTGGTGGGCCTGGAGCAGTCCGTGCGCGCGGATGCCACGTTGAGGAAATTGTTCGAGCCCGAGAGCCCCGGGGCGGTCGATGTGGTCTGGTCGCCCACCCAGGGCGGGCCGCGCTACTCCAGCGGCAGCCTCAGCCATGGCGGATTCGATGATGATCCGCAGACGATGAACAGCGTGTGCCGCCGCATCCTCGGGCGCGACCAGATCCACGAATATGATGTGCGGGCCCGCGCCGCCGCAGCGGAAATCATCCCGCAGGAACCGACCGACGAGATGATCGCGCTGGGCATCCTCACCGCCCACGCGCTGCGCCAGCAGGGCGCGGTGGTTCCGCCAACCGCGGAAGCGAAAATCGTGACGGAGCCGGTGGCGGCCCCTAACATCATCATCCGCCAGGGCGGAAACCGCCACGCGGTCTGCATCGGGATCGACGCCTATCCGGAAGAACGGGACCGGCTCAACGGTTGCGTCAACGACACCCGCAAATGGCAGGAAATTTTCGAAGCCCTGGGCTTCAAAACCGAGCGCATGCTCAATGGCGAAGCAACCCGCAGCGCCATTCTCGACAGCCTTCGCGGGGTGATCTCCGCGGCCAAAGCAGGTGACATCATCGCCATCCAATATGCAGGCCACGGCACCCAGGTGAACGACCAGAGCGGTGACGAAAGTGACGACGGCAAGGATGAAGCGCTCTGCTGCCACGATTTCCGCAGCGGCAAACTGGTGCTGGATGACGACCTGATGGAAATCGCCTTCACTTTGAACCCCGGGGCCAGCCTCAGTTTCTTTTTCGATTCGTGCCATTCGGGTTCCGGCACCCGGGTCTCGGTGACCGGCCCGCGGGTGGCCTCGGTGCCTCCCGGAGCGGTCCCGCGCATCGTTCATGCCGACGAGGAATTGAACGATGCCCACGCGGCTTTTTACCAGTCCCTGCCAGAGGCCGGGCGCGCCACTCGCAGCGCCGGCCGACGCGGCGGAAGCGACCCTTATGACGGTTCCGTGGATATCCTTTTCGCCGCCGCACTGCCGCATCAATATGCCCATGAAATCGGTGGCGGAGGCGTGTTCACCGAAACCGCGATGAAAGTCCTCGCGCGAAGCGGCACGCTCACCAACGAGGGCTTCATGAAAGCCGTGCGCGAAGCATTTCCCGAAAGCTTCAGCAATGCCCAGGAACCCAAGCTGTATGCCTCCACCGGGCAAAAAACCAAACCCTTCCTCGGCGGCCAAAGCTGAAGAAACGAGCACCGCCATGCCCAGTCCATCCGAAGCCCTGGCCCTGAAACTCACACGCAACACCTTCACGGAAACCAGCACCCTCGGCGAGTTGAGCCTCAACGGAAAATTCGAGTGCTACATCCTGGAAGACAAAGTGCGCCCGGAAAAAATCCCAGGCCTCACCGCGATTCCCGCCGGCACCTACGAGGTGCAAATCACCCACTCGCCGAAATACCGGCGTGATCTGCCGCTATTGCTCAGCGTCCCGAATTTTTCCGGCATCCGCATTCACCCCGGCAACACCGCCCGCGATACCGAGGGCTGCCTGCTGCCCGGCCGGAGCAAGGCGGTGGACTTTGTGGGCGAGAGCCGCGCGGCCTTCGACGGTCTTTTCACCAAGCTCCGGAAAGCGCAGGACGCCGGTCAGAAAATGACGATCGAGATCCTCGAAGCCGCCGGGACCCGGGCCGCAAAATCCCGTTCCGCCGCCACACCGGGGTATTTCCGCGTGAACTCCGATCC
>JBIPMR010000593.1:0-3417 GCA_044369025.1 Luteolibacter sp. | reverse complement strand
GGCAGCCATCGACATCGCCGCGCTCGATCCACTCGGCGGCGAGATCGATGCCGTTGAAGAAGCCGGTGGCATCGGCGATGAGGCTGTCGTTGGGCGCGTGGCTGCCGATCATCGCGGAGATGTGGCTGGACGGCGCGTTGAAGACGGTCTCGGGAAAAAGGATGGGACTGGCCAGCGCCGGGTCTGCCAGAACCTCGCTGAAGAAGCGGTTGGAATAATTCACGCAGCCGTTGATCAGCGTGAAAATCACCCCGACGCGCAACTCGCCGGCAGCGACAGCAGCGAGGCGGGATTCGCCGAGCGCCTCGACCACCGCGGCAGCGGCGAATTTTGAGATCGCGCTGGTCCGGCGGAGGCGGGCGAACTTGGGGGTGGTGGCGTTTTCCGGAGGGACGCGCAGCACCGGAGTGCGGACCAGGGTTTTCCCGGCGGAGCGCTCTAACATCGAGGCGGCGGGTTTGCTGCCGGATGTCAGGGTTTCCATCATTGCGGCGACGCCCCAGCCTGCGGACGAGACCGCGCCGGTGCCGGTGATGGCCAGGTTCATGCGAGTCCCTCCTCGCCGAAAATCAAGGTCGCGTTCGCGCCGCCGAAGCCGAAGGAATTCGTCAGGACCCGCCGGACGCGGGCGTCCCGCGGGGCGCGGATGAGGTCGAAGGTGCAGACGGCGTCGGCCTCGCGGACGTTGAGGTTGGCGGGCAGCCACTGGCCGGTTAGGGCGAGCAAACCGATCACCGATTCCACCGAACCCGCACCGCCTAACAAATGTCCGATGGCGGACTTGGTCGAACTGACCTGGATTTTTCCCACGTCGGTGCCGGCCCAGCGCTGGATGGCGTTGCCTTCCGCGATGTCGTTGAGCGGGGTGCCGGTGCCGTGGGAATTGATGTAATCGATTTGCGCGGGCGCGAGGCCGGCCATGGCGCAGGCGGCCTGCAGGGTCGCCAGCGCGGCGTCGCCTTGGGGGTGCGGCTGGGTCAGGTGATGGACATCGGTGGCGGCGCCGTAGGCGAGGATTTCCGCGATCACGCGGGCCCCGCGGGATTTGGCGGCGGCGGCCGCTTCCACCACCACGAATCCCGCGCCTTCGCCCAGCGCGAGGCCGTCGCGTGCGGCGTCGAAAGGGCGGGGGATGCCGGACGGGCTGAGCGCCTGGAGCGTGTCGAAACCGGCGAAAACCAATTGGCACAGAGCATCGTAGCCGCCGGCGAGCACGCGATCGGCGCGGCCGGAGCGGACGAGATGGAAAGCCTGGCCGATGGCGTTCGCGCCGGAAGCGCAGGCGTTAGAGACGATGCGCAGCGGGCCGTGCACGCCGAGTTCGCGGGCCATGGCGGTCATTTGGAATTGCGCCTGATAGGTTTCCACGCGGTGGAGTTGGGCATGGCGTCGGCCGGTGCCGGCCTGCGCTTGTTTGAAATATTCCTCGCCGATGGGCATGGCGGCGGCGGAGGTGCCGATCATCATCGGCATTTCTCCGCCGGACAAACCGGCCCGGGCGAGCGCCTCGCGCGCCGCCAGCCAGGCGAGCCGTGTGCCGCGGTCCATGCGGGTCCAAGCCTTTTTTGAAATCCCGGAATCCGGCGCGGTCTCCGGCAGCTCGACCTGCCCGGCGGTGCCGACGCGCTGGCGTGAGACGTCGAAAAGCGTGACCGGCGAAAATGCCATCCGCCCGGCGCGGAAGCCTTCCGAGTTTTCCGCCCAGTCGCGGCCCATCGGCGAAATGATGCCGGCACCGGTCACCACCACGGGGCGGGGATCTCGGGAAACGGGGGAGTCGGAGAAGTAGGCCACAGGCAGTTGGGATGAGATAAGGCTCGTCAGAGGGGGGCGCAGCTAGCTAGGCACGCACGCGCACCTTGTCAAATGCCGTATCTTCGTTGGTTAGAAACCGCCCGCCGCTTCGCCGACCGCCCCGCCATTTTCGAGGGCGGGCAAACCGTGACGTTTTCGGACTTGGCGGCGGCGCTGGCGCTGCGTCCGATAGCCATCGCGCCGGTGATCGCGCGCAGCGGCAGCGTGGAGTTTTTCGTGGAAATCCTGAGAGCCTGGCGTGACGGCCAGGCGGTGATCCCGGTGGAGCGGGATGCGCCGGAACCGCTGCTGCAAACCCCGCCGCCGGCCGGCACCTGTTTGGTAAAATACACGCCGGGGGCCAGCGGCATTCCGCGCGGGATTTTCCTCGATGCCGCGCAAGTGGTGGCGGATGGCGACCGCATCGTCGCGGCGATGGAGCTCACGCCGGAAGTGCCGAATCTCGGGGTGATCTCGCTGGCGCACTCGTATGGATTTTCGAATGTGGTGCTGCCGTTGTTGTTGCACGGCGTGCCGGTGCATTTGGCGGCGGTGCCGTTTCCGCGGGTGGTTGAGGAAATTTTCCGCTGTCACAAGGCGGTGGTCGTTCCGGCGGTGCCTTCGATGTGGCGGGCGTGGCACCGTTCGGGCATCCTCCACGGCGCGCCAATCCGGCTGGCGCTGTCAGCCGGTGCGCCGCTTTCGTCGGCGTTGGAGATGGAGGTGTTCGCGGCGTCTGGATTGAAGATCCGCAATTTCTACGGCGCCAGCGAGTGCGGCGGGATCTCGCTGGACAGCTCGGCGGTGCCCCGTGAATCCGCCAGCGACGTGGGCACGCCGCTGCCGGGCGTGGAGGTTTCTTTCAACGATGAGGGACGGATCGTGGTGAAATGCACGGGAGTGGCCACCGGCTACGATTGCGACCGCGGCGATGATTTGTTAGGCGACGGTATCTATCAGACGTGCGACTTCGGGTTTCTCGATCCCGCGGGCCGGCTGCACCTCACCGGCACCTCGGGCGGGGCGATCAACGTGGCCGGGCGGAAAATCAGCCCCGCCAAAGTGGAAGCGGCCATTTTGTCCACCGGCTTGGTGGAGCGGGTGAAGGTGTTCGGCATTGCCAGCAGCGATGCCGAGCGGTTTGAGGAAATCGCCGCGCGGGTGACCCTGAAACCGCACATCACCACCGACACGCTGAAGCAGGCGGTCGTCGGAGTTTTGCAAAACTGGGAAGTACCGCGGCACTGGCAGTTAGAGTGAGTTATCCCGCTGCGGCATGAGCCGCGCCAGCCACGCCGGATCCTCCACCTTGTCGAGCCACTGGCGGTATTCCGGCGGGACGGGGGCTTCGAACTGGTGGCGCTTGCCGCTGATCGGGTGATCGAAAGCGAGCCGCCACGCGTGGAGCATCAGGCGGCCGGTCTGCTCGGAGGTTTTGCTGGGTTTGCCGTAGATCGGATCGCCGACGAGCGGGGCGCCCTTGTGATGCAGGTGGACGCGGATCTGATGGGTGCGGCCGGTGTGGAGGTGGCAGAGCAGCAGCGCCGTGAGCGAGGCGGCGTCGGTGGCGAGGGTCTCGTAATCGGTGATCGCGGTCTTGCCGCCGGGCGGATTGACGACGGC
>JBIPMR010000906.1:0-3425 GCA_044369025.1 Luteolibacter sp. | reverse complement strand
TGGGATGACGGTATACACTCGCCGCATGGCGGCATCAGAGGAAAGGGCGAACACGTGCAGTTTCCGGCCAGGATACACGGGCCCATATGGGCCACCACCCGCGGGTCCCAGAGAGCACGGTATCGCCCGTTCCGCTGGTGCCGCCCGCCTCGTGTTTACATCATCCTTGCGACCCACGTGCTGCAAACTGGTGCCATATGACAGAAAGCGCCCATCCGTAACCGACAAATCAAAGAAATGGCCATGAGAAGACCAGGTGGGGACAACAAGTCCATGCAAAGTGCATCTTTTAGAATTTCGTAAGCCACCGCGACGTAGCCGAGTTTCCGAAAGCCGTCGACCTGGGGGATGTTTCCAAGCAATGTGCTTCAGACCGCCATTTCACAACGCCGCCGTTACCCGCGATATGGGCACAGTTGCGGGTCAGTGGACAAAGTTTCGAATGTCGGGAATGTTTCCGGCCGGCTTTGCAACGTGATTCTGGCGGACTGAAAACATCGCAAGGGGTGATAACCACGCTCTGCACCCCGGCGAAAAACTCAACGGCATCCAGTGGGCACAAACCGGTGAAGTGACCGCTAGCATAGATGAGCCCGATGATCCGAACCAATGCCCAAGGGACGCCGGCGGCGATCAAAACATTGCAAAAGGCCAACGCCGCCTATCAGAAAGTTGGGGAACGGGCGTTTTTATCGGAGTGGGCATGTTCCCTAAAACAACATTAGCACAGCATCGGGCGGCCCACGGGCACTGCGCGACGCAAACGCAATCTAGAAGCTGTGCATACGAGAGTACAAATCACACCCAAAACAGCTGACGCTTCACGTCCCCCCAGGCCGCTTCGACCGTGTCATAAGCGGCCCAGGCATGGTGAGCGTTCTTGCCCCAAGCCTCTCCGCCTTTCTGTTTCTTGAAGAAGAAAGCACGTTCCCTCAACAAGACCTGAACAACTGCGCCATTGGCGTGCTGGAGGGTGTACGAATAGCGGCCCGAGGTCACCTGCGATTCGAAATCGAAGCCGCCATACAAAGAGATTTATTCGAGGGTTTCTTTAGGTGTGTTGTCAGGGACAAGCTTGTCCTAGGGGTGTGCGTACCAACACGAGTGGGTATGGCAAGTCTCGGGTGATCCCCCGAGACTTGCCATACCCACTCGTGTTGGTATGCACACCCCTTGTCCCGGACAACACACGTAAAGAAACCTTCAGATGAATGTCTTTATAAGGCGACGTCGCAAGTTACAAGCCCCAACAAGTCGACTGCGAAAGGTGCCGGAACCTTCGAAACCCCAAATCAATATTTTGTCGTAGCCGACTTGCAAAGGGTTATGTGACCTTCGCCGGCAAAGCTTCTTTGGGCAACTGCGACCATGACTCGGCAACAGACTCGTGAAAGTTCTCCTACGTGGGTCAGCACCACACACAGAAACTAGCAACGTGAACAAATTTGCAGATGCACCGACTGTAATCGATTATTTCGACAAGCCGCTCGGCCTGACATCCAGTTGGGGATCGATCCGAGGCCTCAAAAAGTTGATTGCTTTTAGTGTGTGGAGCTGTTGATATCCGGCATCACGATATCGTGAAGAACCTCGGCGTCCTTTGGTGCACCCGCTTCCAATGTGAGTGACATCGGGAGGAGGCCTGAAGCTAGCACAATTTCAGGCTCAGCCGGAGATATCTGCAAGCGTACGGCATCGGTTTAGCTCGGGACTTTGCTACGTCATTGGGCGTAGCAGAGTCCCGAGCTCAACCCATGACGTCCGCTTGAAGATATCTCCGGTTGGTTTTGAAATTGTGCTAGCTTTGGGTCTCCTCCCGATGTCACGCGCATTGGAAGCGGGTGCGCTGATCCTCCTTCTTTCGCTTGCGGTCATTATCTACCGTGCTCGCGAGACCTGTCTGGGCCTTGCTGTTGACGGAGCCAGTGAGATTAGCCCAATCGTCGCTGACCGATCCGTTCAAACCCACAAAGGCCTGCAGTGCCTCCGAAGCATGTCAGAGGCAGACAGCGGATCAGGGGAGGGGCCGGAGAAATGGATTGTTGCTGATTTTCAACCGGCCGAGCGACGAAACGACGACACGGAATGCCAAGCATGATCTGCATCTCACACGCCTCATCCGTCGCAGAAGCCTTAGCATCTGCGTCATCACGAAGGCCGCTCTCTTGCAAAGGGCCCTCGAGCATGCACGAACTTATGCAAGCCCCGCTCGCCCGCCCGCTTACCGCAAGGGTCCGAAACCCATCTCTGGGCCCTCCCCGCGGTGACCCCACACAACTTGCTCCGTCCCACGCTTGCACGAGGGTGTCCAAGTTTCTATGTGTTCGCTTCGGCAGTGCTCACAGCCTTGCCAAAGCAAACGGACCCAAATGAGCGGAAAGCGAGCGAGGCCCGTAGTAAATTGTGCATGCGCGGACACACCTTGGCCGCAACTAGAACACCAGTTGCAGCATGAGCAACTTCATGATACTCCTCGTGTCCGTGCCACTTACCGCCCGCAGATTTGCCGTGCAACTGCTGAGCCTCTTCATGATACTCCTCGTGTCCGGTCTGCCACTCACTGCCCGCAGATTCGCCGTGCCCTTGCTGAGCCTCTTCATGATACTCCTCGTGTCCGGCCTGCCACTCACCGCCAGCAACCTCATGAGACTCCTCGTGTCCGTCAGCATGCCACTCACCGCCAGCAGATTTGCCATGCCATTGCTGCACCTCTTCATGATGCTCCTCGTGTCCGTCAGCATGCCACTCACCGCCAGTTGAGGCGCCATGCCCTTGCTGAGCCTCTTCGTGATGCTCCTCGTGTCCGTCAGCCTGCCACTCACTGCCAGCAGAGTCGGCATGCCTTTCATGATGCTCGTCGTGTCCGTCAGCATGCCACTTACTGCCTGCAGATCCGCCACACCAACCGTCGTCGGCATCATGCCAACCGTCGTCGGCCTCATGCCACTGGGCGTCAGTCCACTGATCCACGTCGTCGGATTTCTCGAGCGCGTCGTGCAGCGGGGCGTCCGTGTTCTCGGGTGCATCGTCGCGCGGAGCCTCCTGGGGAAGCACTTGCTGTTCCGGGCACTAACGTCTGAAACGAAAACGGGGTCTACCTCAGGTCTGCAGAGAAGAGCCCGAAAGCGTTTCGGGCTTTGCACTACGATCCGCCTTAACCCGGATTCTACAAGTATAAACGATAAGACGGACCCCGATCAGCAAATGCAGAGTCGGCTCCCGCACCGGCTCTATCTCCGCCGGACTCCACGCAAGGGCACGCTCCGGCGACCAAGCCTGGACTTGAAGATGGCGGTGTACTGGCGGCATGGATATCCGTTATCTTGCGGGGGATGCTTGCCCCCAAACGCCCCGGTTGTCCCCACCGGGTCGTTTTGGGGCAAGCACCCTCCCCTATAACATAACTGATATCCCTGCCGCAATTT
>JBIPMR010000063.1:0-10449 GCA_044369025.1 Luteolibacter sp. | reverse complement strand
TCGATGATCGTGGAGAAGGGAATCACAATTCCGGGGACCGCCGAGCCATTGCTCTTGCGGATGTTGTTGCAATACATCGCCACGTCCGGGTCGTTGAGCACGTTGCTCATGATGTGCTGTTGGATAACCTGTTTCCAAAGCGTGTTGTCATCGGCCGTCGGTTGGTCCGCACGAATGCGGAAGAGTTCCTGCCGCAGGGAAAACAAGGTGCCGTTGCGATCCGGGTTGTTGATTCCCAGACGACCCTTGACCACCGACCAATCGTCGCGCAGCCCGCCGAGCGCGGATGCCAGGCCGGAGTCGCCCTTGCCGGTTTCGATCGGATTGTCGCCGTTCCAAGCGCCCACCGAATAGGATCCGACGACTTCGTTGATGAAGTCATCGCCCACCGTGGAATCGAGAAGCCCCGTTTCGTAATCATAAGCTTTCGCCGCGCAATAGGCATAGGTTTGTGCGAGGTCGAAGAGGTTCTTATACTGCGAGAGTTCCTCGTTTCTCAGATCCCGGAACACCAGGTCACGGGTGCGGTAGCCCTGGGTCACCGATGCGGCGCGCTGGCGGAAGGTCTCGCGCTCGGAGAGGATGTGGTTGGCATCCGCATACAACTTCGAAACCCGCTCGTTCGCACGTTGCAATTCCGTCAGGCGGCGGCTGATCTCATAAGCGCTGCCGAGAACCTGGTCATACAGGTGCTCGAATTCGACGACGTGTTGTTTTTTGACGGAATCAAAATTGTAGTCATCGATGTAATCCTGTGCCTGGCCTTCGAGATCCGCCGCCTCCGCATCGAGCAATGACGCCATCGTTTCTGCGGACAAGCCCAGAAGCTGCTGTGCGTAACCGGCCGTCTCACCCGATAGAATCGCGGCCATCCGGCCAACGGAGGTCGCGTCATTCGCGAGTCCCACGCTGGTGGGAAGCGCTTCCGCCGTGGCCGCGGCCAAGCCCCGGACGTAATCGCCCGACAAGGCGAAGGCGGCCGCGGTGCTGGTCAGGGTGAAGGAGGCCTTGGTCATCGCCGCGGCTTCCGCGATCTTCGCGGCGGAGGCGTCGTTGGCGGCGTCGAAGTCCGTTAGAAACTCGGAATACAGCTGGTAATCCCGGTCGAAGCGCCGCAGCAGATTGTTGAAGCTGTTGGACGAGTCCCGCAGGTTGACCTGGGCTTCGTAGCTGGCAAGCAGCGCGCTTTGGATTTCACCGGCCTGCCCGCGTTTGCCAAGTCCGCTGGCCACGGTGTCCGAGAACTGGCCGAGCGTGTATGGTGACACGCGGTAGGAACGCGTGGTGTATTGCAAGAGATCCTTCAGCTTGTTATAGACGTTGTCCACCGACCATTCCTTGAACGGATCGGTATTGATGGGCTCGCTGAAATTGACCGTCACATCCTTGCTGACATCCACCAGTTGCGAAGGCCGGTCGATGAAGTAGGAATGGTAAAGGTCAGGTCCGGTGTAGCCCTGGGCATAGAGCTTGCCCGGTCCCATGTCGCCGGCATAGGCAGTGCCGTAGAGGGTGATGAGCTGATACTCATAGGCATCCTCCTGGCGATCCACCGCGTCGTTATACTCGTCCACGCTGTCGCCCTGGCGTCGCAGCATGTGGTTCATTTTGCCGGCCTGATCGAACGAGTTTTTCGCGTTCACGGCGGCCTTGACCGAGCGCTCGTAGATTTGATCGAAATGGGACTTCCCGGCGGCGAGCTCGGATGGAGAGATATCAAATACCATGGCATCCGGAGCGATGCCGAGCGGGTTGAGATGCGCCTGCTCACCGGCTGATAGATTGAAAGCCTCGTTGGCGCTGGTGACCAGTTCGTTGAGTTCCGGCACCGTGGTGCGGTCGATTTTCTGGATGCCCTCATGGTTCGCATCCAGGTCGGGCAGCATGGCGTTCGCGCTCACCCAGTTGTAATAGGCGCCCTGAATGACGCGGGAACACCATTCATCGGTGCCCCAGTGGCGCGTCAGGCCGGTGGCTGAATTGTATTTTCCATCGGATTTGTCCGCCCAGCCATCCTCTTCGCCGTCATTGTGGTGGCTGCGCGCGGTGAAGCTGATGATGTCCACCCCGGTGCGGGCCAGAGAGGACGCGGCTGCGGCAAATTTCCGCTCGTCCTGGTAGTCCACCTGCACGGTTTGACCTAGGACAGTGACCCCTTCGGTCGTGGGGATCCACGTGTATTTAGGCGACGTGAGGAGTTTGTAATAACCGGTGAGCGCGGTGAGATAGTGGCCATAGGCATCGCCATGACCTTGCGGAAACATGGCTTGCGCGTCGGCGGCATCGAGCACGCCATCCTCGTTCTTGCCGCCGACCTTTTCCTTGATGTTGTAGTTCACGGCATAGAACGGTTCTCCCGAATTGATGCCATTGGTATAGTTCCAGTAAAGACGGTTGTAGGAGGGGTTGACCGTGGTTCCCGGACTGAGGAAGTCATCGCGCCCGCGCAACAGCGCCAGCGTCTCATCCATCATCGAGGCAACCTGGCCTTCAAACGAGAACCTCGACGAGTTGGTGTCCACCATCTCGTTCGCGCTATCGATCAGCAGAGTCGGGTTCTGCGCGTCATCCCATGCCTCGTTGCCGAGGGTCACGTAAAGGTCGTTGAGGTAGCCGGCGACGAGCAACAAGGTGCTGTTCACCGATGGGTCATCAATATTGGCGTCGATGCTCTGTTTCTTCACCCGGTTGAGCACGGTTTCGTAAATCTCGATCAAGCCGAAGTCCTCGATGGTGTCGAGATTGAGCGCGACATCGCCCTCCCAGCGCGATCCCGCCTGGGTGAGAATGCTGACGTCCGTGCTGACGGGATTGTTATAAAGATCCGTCTGCCGTTGGTTGAACGGGTTGATGCCATCCAGCACGCGCTTGACCCAGCTCTCGACCAGGACGGGCGTGTTCCACTCGCTCCAAGAATCGCCGGTGACGAGGTTTGCCCTATCCTTCGCCTTATAGCGCATGGTGAAATAGGTGTCGGAGAACACCAGCAGCGAATTGCCCAAGGGCGAGCCGGCGGAGCCACCGATGACGATGGTGTTGGTGAAGGGTTCGGATTCGGATTCCGGAGTCGGAATGTTCCACCCCAAAGCCTCTGTCACCAGGTCCGTCTTCAAGGATGCGTGGATTTGGAAATCAACCGTGCTGCTGGCTCCGCCGGCGGGTAGGCTGGAGTAAAGGGCGACCTCGATCTGGTTGCTGCCGACTTGGAAGAACGCCGGATCCAGCGGAAACTGATAGGTCAGACCACCGCCTTCCGGGATCAGTCCCGAGCGCGCGCCTTGGGGCGTTAGATTTCCTGGAACGGCCGTGCCATACGGAATCTGATAGGCAAGCGCCGGCACGCCATTGACGAAGACCACCAGACCATCCTCCGTACCGAGCTTGGCACTGAAGACCAGACTGTCGGGCACCGGGTTGGAGAGAACCAAACCGGAGACACTCTTGAGGATTTGCCCCGGCAGACCCAGTGATGAATCATGGCTCTCGTTATTGATCTGAATCGACTGACTGAGAGCTACTGGGGTGGTGGGATAAACCAGCGTGGCCGGCGGCACCACCAGAGGATTGCCATCCGTATACAGATACCACGAGTTGGTCGTGGAGGTTCCAAGCACCGGCACCATGGAGTTGGAATAAATCGGAAGCACCACCCCATCCTTCGGTGCGGAGTAGGCCCACTCGAACTCATAGTTCTCCGGGTGCGCCGCGAAGTCGCCGCTGTGGCGCAGTGAAGTCTGCTCATCCAGGGGGTTGGAGGCGGCAATCATCTTCAGGTCGCCTTGATAGAGCTGGGGCAGGACCTTGACGATCTGCATGGCGATCGGATCACCCTTCGGCGTGAAGGCGTCGCCGTTCGCAAACAGCAGGGTGACATAGCCGCTGCCATTGCCCAAGGCTGTTAGAGCATAGCTGTCCACGGCCGTGTTCGAGTCGGAAATCTCCGGCAGACTCTGGCTGCCGACATTCTTCGACTTGGCGGTGTCCACGATGTAGGTGCCCTTGACGGAAGGATTTTCCTTGAAGGTTTCCACGACTGTCGTGAGTGCGAGAATGGCGTTTTTCCACTTGGTCAAATCACCATCCGAGGAATCCACCAGCACATTGAGCGCCTGCACATCCGCCGGACTCAGGGTGTTGAGGTTGAGATAATCCTCACCGGCGATTTCATCGACAAATTCACCGATCAAGACCAAGCCGCCGATATCGCCTAACAGCGGATCAAAGTAGAAGCGCTGCTGGAGGTGCGGTTGGGCAAGCTGGAAGTAGGTCTTGCCATCCTGCGCGGTGGTTTTCAACGAGGCTGGAAGTGCGGTCAGGCCCACCCTCGCGTCGTTGAGCAGGACGGATTTCGCGCGGGTCGGGTCGTGGAGCGTGACGCTGGAGACCGCCGTGGTTTTCGCAATCGACTGTTGATAGAGCACGGTCGCGCTGGTCTGGCCGCGGACGGCGGGCAGGCCGTGATTGGGCAGGGCGAGTGTTTCGCCGACACTCAGGGTCGGCGCGTCGGTGGGCCACGTCGGGTAGTAGAGCACGGTCTGAGAGGTGCCGGAAATCGGATCTCCGTCGTAGGTTCCATCGCTATTCTTGGTCCGCAGGTAAGGAAGAATCGTGCCGATGGCGGGCTGAGTGAGATTAGGGAACACGAAGTCCGCGCGCATCGTGTAATACCACTGCATGCCGAGCGAGGGGGTGCCGGAGTCGTGCGGCCCCCGATAGACCCAGACATAGCCCTTGCGGTCCTTGAAGGTGAAGGGCGTGTAGGAGGAGGGTGCCGCGGAGGAGGCCGGCGGATCGCTGTAGGTGGCACCGGGAACGACTTCAGCGTTTTTGACAAAGCCGGAGGAGTCGAGCGGCTGCGGCAGAACTGGCAGCGGCATCGGCGAGTTCAGGATGGTGCCGGCGGTGACCGGATAGGAAAGCCGGTAGGTAGCGTTTTCCCGCAGCACTTCATGGACCGAGATGGCGGGGCGGCTGTCGGCGGGATCGGTGTATTGGATCAGGACGCGAGGCAGGGAGGAGAAGGTGGTGCCAATGTTGGTGCCAGCGGTTAGGTTCAAATCATCACGCAAGGCGTAGCCGACACCGCTCTGGATCAAGGCATGTTCCTCGTTTGGGTTATAACCGGTTTTGGCCGGGTCGGGCTGGTTGTAAACCGTGCCGCTGGAGACTCCGGACGGCAGGTTGCCGGTTCCGGAATTGGAGGCCATGATGATCTGCTGTCCCTGTGGGAAATCGATCCTCAGGTCATCGATACCGAAGGCTTCATTGGTCGCCGCCTCATCGAGAGTGGAACCAAAACCAAGGATCAACGAAGACGCTGCCGCACCGCCGGACGAACTGGCCGTGATCACCACATTGAAGCTTTGATCCAGCCAACTGCTGTTGCCATAGAAATTCAGATAGCCTCCAAGCACCGGCGTGATCGTCCAGTTGTATTGAACGAACCCGAACAGGGAGCTGCCGCTCAGCGGGGCGGTGATCTCAGCTTGAGTGAATGCTTGTTGGAGAACCACATTGCCATTGACCAATGCCTTGAAACTCTCGCCATCCCATGCATCGAGACGATGAAGGACGAACGAAATGCTCGCGGTGTTGCCATCACTGCCCCCGGTGCTGAAGGTCTTTTGGGTCGATGGCAATGCGCCGTTCCCATAGGGGCCGAGATATTTCCCGGTTACCCCGAGAGCCGTGCTGGTGGTGGTGCTTGACCATCCGGTTGCTCCACCATCGAATGTCTCAAACGCCAACTCGGCCGATGCCCGATAGGCCACCGAGTAGCGACCGATCTTCGAGGGCACATAAAAGTCAGAGAACTCCGAACTCGGCGCCTTGATCTTCTTGAACCACCAAACCGCCAGTTGATTGGCGGATCCGGGCAGCGCGTTGACCGGGATGATGGCGCCTTTTTCCGCCGCGGCGACGCCCTGAGCGAACGGGTCGACGTAGGCTACGGGTGAATGAGAGGATCCTTGAGAAACGAAACCGGCCAGCGTGTAGTCCGAGGACGGCGGGTTGATCCGCTCTCCGACGTAAGCCGCGCCGGTGAGCGCGGCACCGCCATCTCCCTCCTGCTAGCCGTTGCGGTCTTCCGCTTGCGTGAGCAGGCGGACATACCAGATTCCGCCGTTCTCGCCGGTGAATTTCAACAACGAGCGGTTTTGCTGATCCGGGGTGACTCCGAGTCCCACGATCAGGCGCTGGCTGACGGTATCAATCACCGATTCGGCACCACTCGGATCATCCTGATAGATAATCTTGGGGATCTTGCCGTCTTCGAATTTCAGGCCGGTGCCGGTGTCTGTGGAACTGCCGCCTTGCGCGACGGTGGACGACGCGAACTCGGTCACATCACCGGGCCAGGCCTGGAGGTACTTGTTCAGATACTTCGGCCAGTCAATCGACAGACCGGGAGAGGTTCCGGCGGTGAGGGAGATTTCCGCGTCATGGTTCTCGAGCCAATAGAAGGAAACCCGGTCCTCGATGGCATTTTCCCGCTCTGCATAGTAGGCAAGGCTGCCGTCGGGCCGTGGATTGGAGCCGTAATAGGCGACGTCCGTGGTGGAACCCGTGGTGACCGGCACCGCGGTGAGGTCTTCATCGGGCTCCGGCCGGATCTCATTCCCGAGATAGGTGGTGATGGTTTTCGGGACCGCGGCCTGCTCGACGCTGACGATGTCCGCGCCGAGGAATTCATGGGTGCCGTCCTCGCGCAGCGCACCGAGATACTCGACGAGGATGCGGCCGACCTGATTGTAGGCATGCAGCTCGCCGATGCCGTTGGACTTCTCATACCACAGCGTCCGCAGGATCTGCGTCGCTTCGGCGTTGGGATCGGCATTGGAACTCCCCACCACCACATACTCGGTGGGAACCGTCTCGGGAAAGACGTTGCTGTAGATGGGATTGACGGTGACGATGCGGCCGGAGGGAATCGTGACCCGCGGGCCGTTATAACTCTTTTCCGTCCAGAAAATTGTCCGCACCGGGGTGGAGGTCGCGGAGGAGACGTTGAAACGCTCCTTGTAGAAAACATAACTGTTGCTGGTCGCATCCGGCAGGCTGGATCGCCAGGTCACCTCCACCGTTCCCGGGGTGCTGGCAAACACGACCTTGGCGTGCGGGCTGTAATAAAAGCTGGGAAGAACCCCTGCCGCCAGCGGCGCGATCACGGCGGATTCACCGGTGCGGGAGTCGGTGGCGGGTAAGCCGCTCGGGTTGGTGAGGACCTCGCCCGCGACCACCGGTTCGGCCCGCCAAAAGGTGGCCGGCGAAGCGACCGCCACTGAACCGCCGGAATTGATATAGGCCACGGGCGGGACGATTTGATCGCCGTAGAAATAACGCGGCACCCCGGAGGCAAAGCTGGTGCCCACACTGGCGAGAGTCAGCTTGGTGCCATTGCTGCTTTTCGGGTAGCCCGATGTGATTGGTCCGGCGCTGGCGCTCGCTTCGACCACGTTGGAATACTGCGGCGTGATGGTCGGGTCGCCCGTCGGCGTCCCGTTAGGACCCACCGGCGCGATTTTCCCGGTGTTGGTCGCGGGGACGCGCTGGCTGAGGCTATTGTAAACCCCGCTCTTCAGCTCATATTGCGCCAAGATGCTGGAACAGCCCCCCAGTCCGATCAGCAGGCAGGCGGCGAGGCGCCGCAGCCGGGTTTTTGCCATTGATTCACCTGAAATCCAGATCATGGGAAATTGCGTTGAATGAGAGTGTCGTGTTGTCGGTTCGCCCGATCACTTCGTGCCGGAAACCCGCTTTTCCAAGGCGCTCAAACGAGCCACAAGCGCGGCGATCACGGCGTCCTTCTCCTCAAGCTTTTTGGCAAGCTCCTGGGTGGCGGAAACGTTGAGCATGGCGATGGCATCATAGTCCACCGAGCGGAAATCATCGACCTCGCGGCCGTAGACGAAGAGCGTTTCCTTGGGTGCGCGGTGGGCGGTGCGAAACCCATCGGCACGCACTTCCAGCACTTCGCGAATCATCTCCCTTTTGCCTGAAAGCAAACGAACCTGATCGCCCACCTTGAGGTCGGTGGCTAGCTCCACCCAGCCGTCCTCGGCGCTGGCTTTCTTGAAGATATCGGGGACTACTCCCGTGCTCTTGGACACCGCCTGGGGAAAAACAGCCTCGATCTCTTGAGCGATCACTTTCTTTTGAGGCGTCGAACCCAACGCGATGTCCTTGAACTTGTAGTCCTTAATTTGGATCGACATCAACGTCGCTAGGTCCGCCACCGCGTCCGACAAGTGGAGATCGGATTTGATGCGCGCGTCCGAACTGACATCAATCCGGTAACCCGCCTGAATACCGTATTCCGCGATAATGGAATGCTGCACCGTAGTGATGTTCTGCGTGTTGTCGTCATGGCCGCCCGTGCCATCATAACGGTAATCTGAGTTCCACGTGTTGTAGGCATTGCCGACCACATGTAGCGGCGCTTGCGGTGAGGTCGTTCCGATCCCGACAAACCCGTTGCTGTGAATCCGCATTCTTTCAGTCATGGTGTTGCTCGTGGTCACTTCGCCAAAGATGATTCCGCCCCCTCCTGTACCCTTCTGGTTGAGCAGATAAGTTGCTCCATCCCCGGAGTTTTTGTTCCACTCGAGGAACGCCCCTTGACTGTGTGTCGTGGCAGAACCTCGAGCCGTCAGGACATTTGCCGACAAGTTGTTTGTCGATATATTGTTGGAAGTATCGATGGTGATGCCAGCCGCCCCATCGCCCGACTGCAGGATCACTCTCGCTGAAGGCGACGACTTCACCACCAGATCGTTAGCCACCGCCGAGGTCGAAAATTTCCCAGCTGTCGTCGCTACGCCAACGATTCCCTGAGCGGAGCTATTATAGATGGATATATAGGGGTTAGTGTTTATTATCTTCACATTTCCTCCGGAAATTTCTAACTTATTTTCTGGGCTGGTGGTTCCGATGCCGACATTGCCGGCGGTATCGATGGCCATCTTCGGATTGGCCGCGAAGTCATAGCTGTTTTTGAAAACGAGTTTGTCCAAGTCCACATTGTCCACGCCGATGGACCAGCCATTGCTTCCGGTGGGATCCAATGCCAATGACACAAACGGACTGCCTGCACTGGAACCGGCCACGGCGGCGGCGAGAACGGCATTGTTGCCGGTGGTGTTGGTGGAGTTAACCACCCGGAGCCCGTTGGTGAGGGGGGTGGTGGTGGTTCCGGTTCTCGCCGCCAACTCCAAGACCGCCGCGGGGCTGGTGACGCCGATGCCGACATTGCTCGCGCGGTAGATGTTGTTCCCCGACACCGCCCACAAGCCAATAGAGGTGGTGTCGATTTTCGCAGCGGTGATCGTGCTGCCGGCGATGTCCGTGCCGGCAATCGTCCCGTCGAGGATTTTCGCGCTGTTGATCGCGCTGGTGGCCACCTGATTGGTGCCCACCGAGCTGTTGCCCAGCATGGTGGAGGTCACGGCACCGCTGGCGACGGTTTCCGCCATCAGGGCGCGCACCGCAAAGGCACCGGTGACGAGTTGCTGGCGGGGGGAGATTTCCGTGTCGTTCAGGGTGGCGGAATTGCCATCGTCCACGGTGATGCCGAGATAGAGGGCACTGGTCGTTGCCGTATTGATGACGTCGGCGAGGGTCGTGATGGAACTCGCGGGGCTGGTGGGTCCGGGGTATCCCCCAACGCCGGTGCCATTGCCAATCAGCACACTGAACTCGCCGCCGGAGATGGTGACGGTCTGCGTTTCCTTGTAACTGACATCGGTGCTGGCGGTGCCCGTAAGGCTCGTGTACAGGGTGAAGGTGACCGTCCGGTTCACCGCCGCGGTGTTGCCGATGGCGACGCCCGCGCTGTCGGTGACGCGGCCCTGATAGCTCATCAGTTTCGGAACGGTGGATGCCGCGTAAGCCCACGGGGCAGCGGACAGCAGGACGAGGATGGCGAGTTTGGCTTTCATGGAATGGGTGTGAATGGAGTGAAGTGGAAAAGGTTGGATCACGGCTGAATCTCGGAGATTTCGGAAATCCGGCGCATGGCGAAGGTGCCGGAGACCGTTAGATATTTGCTGCCGGCGGGGGTGGGCGGCGTGGTGACGGGAGGGGTGGGCGGATTGGTGCCGCCGAGACCGGTTAGAGTTTCCGTGTAGGTGCCGCCGAGCACGGTGGTGCCCCAACCGGAGATGGTGCTGCCGTCGGGTGGACTGCTGGTGAAGGTGAAACCACAGGTGCGGTTGACCGTGTAGCTTTCATCGCCGCTCGTGAGTTTCGTCTTAAAGTCCGTGTCGAGGTTGTCGTGATCCGGATGATAGGTGTGCACGAAGGGATTGGTCGGATCATCGAAATACACCGGGATCGACCACCGCGCGGTGGAACCGGTGGCAAAGTTCCCGGAAGTGGCTTGATAGGATCGCGGGGTCAGCGGCAGCTGGGGAGCGACGTAGCGCTGGGGTTTCACGTCGGACTGGGTGT
>JBIPMR010000910.1:0-3428 GCA_044369025.1 Luteolibacter sp. | reverse complement strand
CACTCAAAATTCCCCCCCGACCCTGCACAATTACTTACCTGTCCTAGGCGGGCAGCCCACAAGAGCTCCGTCCTTGGACAAATTAAGCCGTGCTGCCGTTCGCACGAAAAAGAAACCTGCCGCGGCCCAGCCCCGAAACTCCCCCCAAGAGCTGCAGTTACAAACTGCCGCCCTTGAGGTTGGCTATGCCTTGAGTACCATCCCTTATCCGTGCCGGTGCGGTCAAAGACCCGTGCACCGGCCTGGAACCGGGAGCCTCCACCCCCACCGGCCCCCAAGGGCCGCCCGAAAGGGGAAAGAAACGAAAATGCGGCCAAACAAAAACTCGCCCCCCTCAACGTCCGGGGCGAGTCCCCCCTGCATATTGTAGTTTGGGCCAACAAACCTCGCTGTACACGGCACAAGTGGTAAGAGACAAGGTCCAGCCAGAGTCAAAGACAAGTGAAATAGAAGGCCCTGGCTGTCCCTCTCCTGCGAGAGTCCGCCTTGGCGGCTGGGGGGCATGGGCGGATCCCCGCCTCATCCCGAAAAAGCGGCTGGGGGGCATGGGCGGGTCCCCGCCTCATCCCGTTAAACGGTGCGAGGGTTGGGTCGGGCAACCGTAGGGGGCACCGAAATTCCATCCATGGGTGCAGTGCCCCTTACGGCCAACCGACACATGTGCTCACCCATCTGGGGAGATACGGTCGATGACACCGTACTGTTGGGCACGAACTGCCTACATCTGGCAACATCGGTCGCCGAAAAAGAGCCGAAGCTGTGGAGGTCAAACCCTTCCCCTGGGCCGAGATCCAGGGATTGAATTTGTTCCCTCGGTCCCCTAGGGGAAGTGCATGCCTACGTGGTTCAATCTAATCCGCACCAGCACCAGGATGCTGCCGAAGGTTGTCTTGCCTCTGTGTGGGCTACAACCTTCGGCCCCACCCTGTGCTAAGTGCTGAAGGAGGTCGGCTAACCCGGCCCAACACACCTACTGTGCCCCTGCTACCTGTCGAGGCGGTGCATTTCCCTTGCTAGACAACACTATCCTCTCACCAGGGTGTAATTGCCTCGCCCACAGGGCAGAAAAGCCAAAGGCTGGCACAAAGTTCAAACTAGAGGCCTGCTGACACCGCTGTCCTCCAAACGGAAGGACTGAGCTCACCGGTGCCACCCGGAAAACAAAAAGATGTTTTCCCCGCTCTGCTGCCGGGGCCTCAAGCCTGCGCTCTGCCAAGAGGGGGGGCAAAGAACCAGCGGATGGCCGAAAAAATGTATCCGGGATGCTTCAAGCCGGTGCTCCGAAGGTTCCCTGCCGGCCCCCGCCCGCCTAAGAAAAAGAAAAAAGCACCACACAAGCAACTACAAAGCTGCAAAAACGTCGCCTGCGTTGCCGAAAAACAACCGTGCCATCTGCTCGCTGACTACAAACTGGTACTACCAACGGACTCCTCTGCTCCGTGCCCTGTGACTAGAATTCGGCCATGGCCTAGGCAGCACTGGGCACGAGCCAAGGGCCCGAGAAGGACGACGACGACGACACACTGACGCTCACTCGAAGTGGTATAAGCCCAAGGAGACGGCCTGCACGACTCCTTGCAAGTTCAAGCCTGTCACACAGTAGTTTGATGAGGCCCCGGCGGACATGGACTGCACGAAGTACATGGGTGCGACCGCAAAGCGGCAACACCTAGCCAGAGAACTCCCGCATCGTACCTTGTTAGTGTAACCCCTGCGGTAGTCTGCGAAGCAGCCCAGCACCCAAAATAGACGACGACGACGAACTTGAGCAATCAAATTTTAGAATTGCCTCCTGCCTTCCAGCCCTCCTCCTCGGCTGTGAAGCCGCTTACTCGCTACCCGAACTCTGCATTTCCCAGTCTTCGTCGCCCACCCCGTTGCTTTCGCCAGGTCTTTCTTCGAACTCGACTTGGTACCGTTCCAGCGCCTTCTCCAGCTCCTCCAGCTCCTGCATCGGGTCCGCTGCCGATTCCTTGGGTTCATCCGGGGTTTGGCCTTGTTCCCTGTGCCTCTCTTCGCTAGGGTAAACCCCTGGACCTGCTACTGACAAGATGGTCACTTCACCAAGGTGGTATCCTTTTTCGGGATGCCTCCCTTCCAGTAGCCTTGAGAGGGTCGCCTTCCTCATCGGTTGTCCCGGGCATAACTGGTTGAGCTTGTCGCCCTTTCCGCTGGCATACCTTCCACACTTGCCACAGAAAACCATGAGCTGGTTCCCCTTTCTTCCCTTGATTGACCTAAGTAGGTGCCCGTTTGCCCAGAACCCCAGGATGTGCCCTCTGGACTCCGGGGATAACGGAACACACTTCGCCTTTCTCCCGTACAAACTCTTTGTGCTCGTCAGGCAGCTTGTGCACCTGAACTTCTCCTGGTCGTCGTCCCATTCCCAAGTGTGTTCCTTCTTCACACGCTTGTTCCCTTGTTTCCTCGTCCAAGTGATATCGGCTTTTTCCATTTTCTCCTGAAAGAAATTCGACACCAGGCCCATTTGCTTGAAGAGTTTCTTAGCGAGCTCTCGTTGCCCAACTACTACTGCCATTTCTTCCTTGCTGGTCATGTGCCGTCCTGCCGCAATTTTGGCAAAGTGGTCGACCCTGTCGTTTCCCGTCCAGTTGTCTAGCCAACCTTCTTGTATCGCTTGGCTTTTCGGCTTGTGTGCCGCTACCTTTTGAATGTCCAGCTTCACACCCCTGTCCTTGAGCCCTTTCCAGATTCCTGCATAAGGTTTCTTCCAGAAAGATCGCTGCCCAACATCTTTGTCGCAGTCTTTGACCACCGTTTGGCAGTCGCCTGCCGCCCGGATCTTGCTGCCGTCTTCTGCTCCCATCCCGATTAATACTATGCCGATGTGTTCCCCGGACATAGACGTTTGCGGTAGCCAAGCTGGAACGGAAGCTATTGCCCCACGTGTGACCCTGCCCCGCTCGTCCACCTGGATTGCTGCTCCGCCCGCCACCTCGTAGCCTTTGGTTCTTTGGAAGTAGCACGACCCGTCGAAAAACACCGTCTTGTTTTCTTCCCAAGTCCACTCGCAATCTTCACCCACCTTTTCACCGTCCTTGTAGACCGTGATCACCAGCTCCTGCGGTTGTCTGCACTTTTTGGGCGGGACGAACCACCCGTGGAGCTTCTGCTCCGCTGTCCCGCTTCTCCCCAGCTCGTTCAAGTCATCGTCGTTCCTTCCACGAATTTCTTCCGTCGCAGTGCACTTCCACAGCCGGTGCTCCCAGTCATCCTTCTCCCCGCAAAACTCGCATGAGTCCGTTATGTTCGCTCCCCATTTCCTCATCCTGGCCTTCGTCGGCATTGTGCCTGCGAAGCCCCTCAGAGCTGCAAGCTGTTCCCTCCTGGGTCGCTTTTTCTCTGCCAGCAACTCTTTTATCACCACCTTGTCCGGCTTACCCCTCCTCGTTTTATCTTTCATAGAC
>JBIPMR010000592.1:0-3428 GCA_044369025.1 Luteolibacter sp. | reverse complement strand
CGCGAAGCCAAGCCCAAGCCGGCTTTCCATGCAGTTGCTGGAGCGCTGGAAAAGAGATGAATGTCAGCTTGCGAAGAAGATGTCATTTGCATTGCAAACCGAACAAAGCCTCGGTGCAACCACCCTCCTGCTGAATGGCTCTACGGACACCGAGAGTTCGATCCTTCCAGCAAATCGGCAGGAAGCTTGCGGATTTGCTGTCGGATTGCACGGCCCGGCGGGCGTATATCTTCAAAAGCAACGGCCTATGAGCACGACGACCATCGACGACCGCAGTGACACCGATCTCCTCCTGGCTTTCTGCCGGGTCCGCGACGAGGCGGCGTTTGAAGCGCTCGCCCGCAGGCATGTGGACATGATTCTCTCGGTGAGCTTGCGGCGGTCGGGCAACCGGCAGTTGGCCGAGGAAGCCACCCAGAACGTGTTGGTAAGCCTGTCCATAAAGGCACAAAAGCTCGCGGTGCTGGAAAACAGCCTTCCCGGATGGCTCCACACGGCCACGAAGTTCGAGGTCGCGAAGCTCCAGCGCAGGGACTTCCGCAGCATTGGCGAGGCACTCGGCATTAGCGAGGACACTGCGCAGAAGCGAACCAGCCGCGCTTTCGAACGTTTGACCTATTCTTTAAGCGAAAGGCAGGCGTGACCGTGTCCGCCACCGCGCTAGCGACTGGCATCGGCCAGCACTGCGCCGATGCCGCACCAGCTGTATGCCTCCAAATCGCCGGGAAGGCGGCGGCCTCGGGGCTGGTATCCATTCTCACCCCGTCAGCCATCACCACCATGAGCATCAGTAAGATCACCGCCGTCGCCGCAGGCGTCGTCGTCCTCGGAGGAGCCATCGCATTCCTCGCCAACCAAAACGGAAACCCGCGGGAAACCACCTCCACTTCCCCTCCATCATGCCCGCTGCAACGACACCCGTTCCCAAGGTCGAAATCGATACTAACGTGACTGCAGAAGCGATAGCTCTTGCGCCTCTTTGAACGAACGATCCGTCATCTGTGTATGCGTACCGGCCCGATGGTGCCGCCCTCGACGAATTCCGCCTTGGAAAAACTTTTCCGGTGGTCGTCCTTGCCGCTCGCGATGTGATCGACCCAGTGGACGACACGGCGCACCACGGGACGGTTGGAACAACGGATGTAACTGACAGACGGCTCACACCATTCGAAGATCGGATTGCCGTCCGAGCAGATCAATGAGATGTCCTTCGTTGCGAAAATCCCGCGCCTGGCGAGGTGGTGTTGAACGGCGATGAATTCGCAGGCTTCATCGACAATGAGGGCGGTGGGAGGCGTCAACTCGAAGATCCGGTCGACGCATTTTCGAAGGCCTGCGGGACCACGTTCCCAATCCGGAAGATGGTAAGTATCGGTGGCGATGCCCTGAATTTCCATTTCTTCAAGAAGCTTCCTCGCAAGTAGCCCCAGCTTCGGTTTCCGAGCCTGTTCGGGCAGCAGGAACACGATGCGCCGATGGCCAAGTTCCACGAGCCGACGGATCGCCGTCTGGTAGGCCGGAAACTTGTCCGGCCCGATCCCTGCCATCGAGCGTCGTGAGAAACGTCCGTAGATCGCGAAGGCTGGCGCGGCTTGTGAGGCGAACCACTCGAGCACGTCGCTGGAAGCTGCGACCACCACCCAGGCATCCGTCTCAACCTGCTTCACCATATGGGCCACCCGCTCTACCTTCATCCCCATTTCGACAAGACTTTTGGGTGCCAGCTCGACCTGGTAGCCCCGCTGGGCCAACTGGAACAGGATGTTGTGAATCAGCTCATCCTGACGGTCATTGGGGCTGTGCAAAAGCAGGGTTACCCGGTAATTCTTGGCGAACTCCTCGCTGTTCATCACGATTTGTCGGCGCTGGCCCTGCCCTTGAGAAGTAATGACACCCTCTTCCTCCAAATGAGTCATGGCAGCCCTCACCGTGTCGCGCCCCACTTGGAGATGGGTGACCAGCCAAGTCTCGCCCGGCATCGCGCCGGTCCACGTCCGGCTCCGGATTTCCTCTTTCAGGAAGTCCGCCAACTGCTCATACGCGGAACGTATGCGCAGGTTTCTCATAAACCGAAACCTGGGGGTATTAGGATCGGCTTGCAATGAAGAAAAAAATTGATCCCCGCCAGGAACCGAGCGTAGCTGGTGAGGGGGATCGGTAAATCTTCGCTTGGTCGCGTGATTTCCTGCTGAAAATCCCCTATTTCAAACCTCCCTTGAAAAACCCTGCAATCATCGCCTTCGCCGCCGTGTGCCTGGCCATTCCCGCCGCGAACGCCGACATCGTGCTCTACTCATCGTCCTTCGGCGGAGCGGTTGGCACCACCCTCAACGGCCAGGCTGTGGATACTTCCGGTGCCACCGGAGCGCAGCACGCCCAATTCGGCACAAGCGTCTCCGCCACATGGTCCGCCGCCACCGATTTCAAGGCGGATGGGTCTTTCGTTGAATCCGGGGCATACAATTCCACCGCGAACCGGGCCAGCGCCACACTCGGTTTCACTCCTCAGGACGGATATGTTTACAACCTGACCGTGACCACGGGTTTCACGCAGCTTCCTAACCCTGCGGAGGCCGCATTCCATGCCTTGGGTTTTTTTGAAACGTCCGGCTACACCGGTAATATCAATTCGTCCACGGGTGCGGATGTGTGGGCTTTGACCCGGTCGGGAGATCCGGGTTTCGACGATCAGGTGGCCCACTACAACGTGACCGGTGGGGCCGGGAGCAAGAATTCCATCCCCACCACGGTGGAGGACACGACCGCACCCTCGACCCTCCGGATCACGCTCGACACCACCGGAGGCAGCGGAAACTGGTCGGCCAGCTACCATGTGGGAAACGACTCGGGCGGCTTCACCCAATTGGCATCGGTCGCGGATTTGAATGCCGTGACCATATCAAGCGCTGGAATCGGGGTTTATAACGCCGATGGAACTGCCAGATTCCAGACCTTCGAACTCGGTGTGGTGGGTGGCGATACCACTGCCCCACTGATCACCCAAAAATCCCCGGCAGACAACGCGTCCGGAGTTTCCATCGCCACCCATCTCGTGGTCACCTTCGACGACAACCTGGTCCCGGGCAGCGGAAACATCGTCATCAAGGACCTTGTGGACGGCTCTACCACCCGGACCATTTCCATCAGCGACAACTCCCAAGTGACCCTTTCCGGCAGGGTTCTCACGATCATCCCCGCCACCCCGCTTGCGGCGGGCCGCAGCTATGCGGTGCAGATTGCTCCCGGCGCGGTGAAGAATTCCAGCAATCTGCCCTTCACCGGCATTCCGGAAAATGACGAGACCACCTGGAACTTCGCCATTCCTGCGAACGCACTGCGCATCATGCCGATGGGTGATTCCATCACCGTCGGTTACACCAATGCGGACTGGACCGGAGGGTCCTTTGAATTCGGATACCGCAGCGGTC
>JBIPMR010000100.1:0-8715 GCA_044369025.1 Luteolibacter sp. | reverse complement strand
GTGCGATCTTGACCCGGGCCGCTTGGAGAAAATGCTTCCACTGTATCCCGGAGTCGCCCATTACACCGGTTTCGAGCAGATGCTGGCGGAGGCGGCCATCGATGCGGTGGCGGTGGCCACGCCGGTGCCGCACCACTTCCCGGTTGCCAAGGCGGCGCTGCTCGCCGGCAAGCATGTGCTGGTGGAAAAACCGCTGGCCGCGAGCGTCGCCGAATGTGAAGAATTGATCGAACTGGCCGAAAGCCGGGGCCTCAGCTTGATGGTCGGGCATACGTTTCTCTATTCGGCATCGATCCGGATGATTAAAAAAATCATCGATTCCGGCGACCTTGGAGAAATCCGCTATATCAACAGCCAGCGGCTCAACCTCGGATTATTTCAAAAAGATATCAACGTGGTGTGGGATTTGGCCCCCCATGACATTTCCATCATCCTGCATCTGCTGGGCCGGATGCCGGATTTCGTCAACTGCCAGGGAAACGCCCACATCACTCCGGGAATCGAGGATGTTTCGAATCTTTCGCTGAGTTTCAAATCCGGCCAGTTCGCCACGATTCAAAGCAGTTGGCTGGAACCGAGGAAGGTCAGGCAGATGACGATCGTGGGGACCCGCAAGATGATCGTTTACGACGACATCGCGCCGATGGAGAAGATCCGGATCTACGACACGCGGATCGAGCGCCCGCCGCATTACGACAGCTTCGGGGAGTTCCATTATTCCTACCATTACGGGGATAGTTTTGTTCCCTACATCGAACAATCCGAGCCTCTGCGGCAGATGTGCCAGCATTTCGTCGATGGGGTTGTCACCGGCAGCCGCCTGCTGAGCTGCGGCCGGAGCGGTCTCGAGGTGCTGAGGATTCTTGAAGCAAGTTCCAAGTCTTTGAAGGCAAGCGGCGCGGCCATGACGGTGGAGATACCGGCGGCATTTCACCCGGCCCTGACGGTGGTGAATGGCCACGGCTCAGGAGTGGAAGAACCATCCCATGGACGTTACGCTGCGAGTCTCTCCTGATGTGGTTCTTGGCCGGGATGTGAAGCTTCACGGCTTTTGCAACCTCTATGGCTGTGAAATCGGCGACGAGACCCGGATTGGGACCTTCGTCGAAATTCAAAAAGGCGCGAAAATCGGTGCCCGCTGCAAGATCTCCAGTCATTCCTTCCTCTGCGAAGGGGTGACCCTCGAAGACGGGGTTTTCATTGGTCACGGCGTGATGTTCGTCAATGACCGGCGCCCCAAGGCACTCAACCCCGATGGCAGTTTTCAAGGTCAAGGGGACTGGGAGTGTCAGCGCACCTTGATCAAACGCGGCGCTTCGATCGGTTCGGGAGTCACCATTTTGGGTGGCATCACCATCGGTGAAAACGCGCTCGTCGGAGCCGGAAGCGTGGTGACGAAAGATGTGCCCGCCGGGGCGACGGTCGCCGGCAATCCCGCCCGCCTGATGGCATCCTCCTGATATTCGAGAAACCATGGACGTTCCTTTTCTCAACTTGAAAGCGCACCATGCGCAACTCCGGGTTGCGTTTGCCGAGGCGATCGATGAAGTGATTGAAGCCAGTGCTTTTGCGGGCGGTCCATTTGTCACCCGCTTTGAAGAGGAGTTCGCGGAATTCTGTGGCGTGGAACACGCGGTGGGCGTGGGCAGTGGAACGGACGCGTTGTGGCTGGCGCTGGTCGGGCTCGGGATTGGTCCGGGTGACGAAGTGATCACGGTGCCGATGACCTTCATCGCCACGGCGGAAGCCATCAGCCGCGCGGGGGCCACGCCGGTGTTTGTCGATATCGACGAGGCTACCTATACGATGGATCCCGCGGGATTGGAGCGGGCGCTGACACCGCGCACCAAGGCGGTCCTGCCGGTGCATCTTTTCGGCCAAATGGCGGATATGGAGCCCATCCTCGCTTTCGCCAAACAACACCGCTTGTTCGTTCTGGAAGACGCCGCCCAGGCTCACGGAGCCAGTCACCGGGGAAGCCGGGCTGGCAGCGTCGGCGCAGCGGGATGCTTCAGTTTTTACCCGGGAAAAAATCTGGGGGCCTTCGGCGAGGCCGGAGCGGTCACCACCGATGATGCGGATCTTGCGAGCCGGATGCGGATATTCCGCGATCACGGCCAAAGCCTTAAGTATTATCACTCGGTGGTCGGCTGGAACTGCCGGATGGACGGAATTCAGGCTGCGGTGCTCCGGGTGAAATTGCGCGAACTCGATCAAAACAACGCCAAGCGGCGGGAAATTGCCGGGCGCTACTCGGCAGCGTTTGACGGCCTGCCGCGGCTGATCCGGCCGGTTTCCGATCCCAAGGGAATTCCTGTTCACCATCTTTATGCCATCCGCGTCCCGGATCGTGACGGTTTCATGCATGAGCTTGCGATGAGGGGGGTTGCCTCCGCCATTCATTACCCGGTCCCCGTCCACTTGCAGGAAGCCTATGCCCCGCTCGGTTTCGGGCCCGGCTCGTTTCCAATTTCCGAACGGTGCGGGGAGGAATTTGTTTCGCTGCCCATGTATCCGGAGCTCACCCCGGGGCAAATCGACGCGGTCATCAACGCCGCGGTGGAGGCCTTGGGTGCCGGGCTTCCCGTGTGACGATGGTCCGCCGTTTCCCTTCGAGCTGATGGCGGCAAGTTTCCAGAGCTTTTTATTCGAAAGATTGCGCCAGGCCGGCGTGGAAATTGAGCGAATCGATCCCCTCGCGGATGACACTTGGGACCAAGCAGTCACCGCACGCGAAGATCACACGGTTTTCCATCGCTCGGCCTGGGCGCGGGTTTTGGCGGAGTCCTACGGGCATCAACCGTTCCACCTCAGGATTTCCATCCACGGCCGCGAAGCCGCGCTGGTGCCGCTGATGGCGGTGAACAGTCCCTTCACCGGGAATCGTGGCGTTTCGCTTCCTTTCTCGGACTTCGCCGGACCTTTGTGGACGGATGAGCTGCAAGCTCCCCGGGTGTATAGCGTCCTTGTTGAACTCGCTTCCGCTCAAAAATGGAAACACCTTGAAATCCGCGGCGGGCTCATCCCTCCCGCCGGCGCGAAATCCTTCCAAACTTACGACAGCCATCACCTCGATCTGAGTCAGGGAGTGGCATCGATTTTCCAGAATCTCGACGCCTCCGCCCGTCGTGCGATCCGCAAGTCGGAATCCAGCGGTATCCAAGTCACCGTGGAGCGAAGTTTGAAAGCGATGGATGATTTCTATCAGCTTCACGGCCGGACCCGCAGGCGACACGGACTTCCACCCCAACCCCGACGGTTTTTCAAGGGGATTGCAACCCACCTCGTTGAAAGCGGCCTCGGGACCGTCGTGCTGGCAAGACTGGCGGATGTTCCGGTCGCAGGCGCGGTTTTCCTGCATTCCGCCGGGCGGGCAATTTACAAATTCGGCGCTTCGGACACGGCACATTGGCCGGCGAGGCCGAATCATGCGGTGATGTGGTCCGCCATCCGCGAACTGGCAGGAATCGGATGCCGCGAGCTCCAGTTTGGCCGCACTTCACCGCTTGACGAGGGCCTGACCCGCTTCAAGCGTTCGTGGGGCGCCGTTTCCACGCCCTTGTGCTATTTTCGTCATGGCGGCCAGGCCGCCGCCTGGGTCTCTGCGGACCGCCCTCCAGCCGCAAGCCACCCGCTCATTTTCGGGCGCTTACCCATCGCCTGCAACCGGATTGCCGGGCGCTTGATCTACCCTCATCTCGATTAAAACAACTTCCCCCCACGACTATGAAACCTCCAAACAAGACAGCCGCTCCAAGTGGATTCGGTGTCCATGATGTGATTTACATCCTGTTCAAGCACAAGTGGAAGATCATCCTTCTATCACTACTGGGTTTCGCCGTGGCCGGCGGACTTGCTTTCCGCGCCAGTCTCTCGCCCAGTTATCAAACCACGGCGGACCTGCTGGTCCGCTACGTCGTCCAGAGCAACGTGGGTGATCCAGATGCGCCGATCGCTAACGCCAGAGGTTCCCGTGGTGCCATCGAGGTGATGAATACCGAGTTGGCAATCCTCAACAGTGGAAATGTCGCATCGGATGCCGCCAAAATCATCGGACCGGAGAAAATCCTTCCCGATAGTCCTACCCCCCCCAATCTTGCCAGCGCGGCAGGTTACCTGCTCAGGAATCTGACGGTGACTGCGGAGCGGGGAAGCAACGTCATCCATCTGAGCTACCGGGATGCCGATCCGCAGCGCGCGGTTGAGACTCTGAACCAGATCATCCGGTCCTATTTTGCCAGGCATTTGGCAATCCACCGTTCGACTACCGCATTCGATCAAGTCAGCGCGCAGGCGGATCAGGCGCGCAGCACCCTGCGCATCACCGAGGAGGAAATCAACAAGTTGAAAGCAAAATCCGGGGTGATTTCCATCGAAGGAACGACGGTAGAATTCGAGATGCGGCGTCAGTTGGCCCGGGCTGGATTAATGTCCGCGCAGGCATCATTGGCCGAGCAGCGTGCCAAAGTGGCGGCGATGGAACAGTCCCCGCCCGCCAACCGTGCTCCAGAACCTGACCAAACCGCGGACGGCGGGAATGCTACCCCGGAAACCGCACCCACTCCTGAAGAGCAGGAGCGCAGGCGGGAAACGGCGAGTGCCTTGGCGAAATATCAGGATCTGACAGCGCGGTTGGATTTGCTTCGACAAGAGCGGAACCGAACCCTTGTGCGGCGTTCCGCCACCGATCCGATGGTCGCTTCCCTGGATCGTCAGATCAAAACCGTTGAAGCGGAAAAGTGGGAAATCACCGCCAAATATGCTGATTTTTCGCGCCGCGTCGAGACCTCCGGCCAGCCGATGGGCCCGGTTACCACCTTGGAAGACGAGAAGGCGCTGCTGGCTGCGCTGGAAGCACGGGTGGCGACCTCCGAGTCGCAAGCCAAGGCAATCGAAGCTGAAGTCGAAGGGCTCTCCGGCCTTGGCTTCAAACTTCAGGAACTGGAGCGCCGGCGTCAGATGGAGGAGGAAAAGTACCGCCATTACCAAACCAGCCTCGAAAAAGCCCGCGTGGACGAAACGCTGGATCCAACGAGAATGCCCAACATCGCGATCGTCCAGGATCCGTCAGCCCCGGTGAAGTCCCTCGACAGCAGTCTCATGAAATTGATCGTCGGGGTCGGTGCATCCGGCGTGATCGCGGGACTTGCCCTGGCCTTCCTGATCGAATGGGTCGTTGACCGCAGGGTCTCGCGCCCCGCTCAAATCCGGGCCGGCTTGCAAATGCCCCTCATGCTTTCCATTCCGTTCACCCGCTCCAAGGACGGGATTGCCAAGCTCATCGGTTCCACCGATCCGCTGGAGCCACCGCCCCTGCCCGACCTCCGCCTGGCAATTTCCGGAAACCAGAATGGACATGACCAACCGAAGCGACTGCGATCGAAAGCGGTGCATTTCATCGAGCCTTTCACCGCCGCCATGCATGATCGCATTGTTTTCAATTTTGAGATCAACAACATCACCCACAAGCCCAAGTTGATTGCGCTGACCGGACTTTCCGAGGGTGCGGGGACCTCCACGATCGCCACCGGCCTTGCAAAATCATTTGCAGACGGCAGCAACAACAAAGTGTTGCTCGTCGATTTGAACCCGGCCGTCAACGGTTCCGGGTCCGCCTCGGAACAAAAAACGTCATTGAAGCACGCTTTGGAAATGTCGCGAACGGAGCATTTCCACCAAACTCCTCGAGGTCTCTTTTTTGCGAGCGCCTCGACCCGCAGGTTCCAAAATGAATCCACCGCGCTGGCCCCGATCCACCTTCGCGAAATGCTGCCTTCGCTGGTAGCCAGCGGCTACGACTACATCATTTTTGATCTGCCACCCGTGGATTCGACCAGTCCGGCCATCGCCATGGCCGGCTTCATGGACAAGGTGCTGCTGGTGCTGGATGCGGGCAACACCACCCCGGATCGCCTGAAGTGGGCCTACTCGGAGCTCGAGAAGGCCCGGGTCGATATCTCGTGTGTTTTGAACAAAGTGAAATCCCACGCGCCACGGTGGATCGAAGGAGACTTGTAAGGTTCGGCCAGGGAGCTTCCCGCTCGACCGCCCTCTCTCCAGTTTGATTCATCGGTTATGTCGGAAGCATCTCCATCGCTGCTGACGCGCGTCTATTACGTCGCGAAACCGTTCTTGCCGAGATCCGTGCGCTGGGCGGTGCGGCGGCACCGGGCGGTGGCGATCCGTCGGCGTCATTCCGCCGTCTGGCCCATTGATCCATCGGTCGCCGCCACTCCCGCGGGATGGCCTGGATGGCCCGAGGGCAAGCGGGCCGCCTTGGTTCTGACCCATGACGTGGAAGGTTCCGAGGGGGTTGAAAAGGTCCGGGCACTCGCGGAATTGGAAATGCGCTGCGGCTTTCGGTCATGCTTCAATTTCATTCCGGAAGGGGAATACCGCGTTCCGGACACGCTCCGTGAATGGCTGATCGGAAATGGTTTCGAGGTCGGCGTTCATGATCTCAACCACGATGGCAAACTCTATCTATCGCGCGAAAGGTTCGGCCCCAAGGCGAGTCGCATCAACCGCTATTTACAGGACTGGCAAGCCACCGGCTTTCGTTCCGGCTTCATGCTGCGCGAACTCGATTGGCTTCATGATTTGAACATCGATTACGATTGTTCCACCTTCGATACCGATCCCTTCGAGCCACAACCGGCAGGGGCCCACACCATCTTTCCCTATTGGATCGCCCGCCGCGGCAGCACGACGGGCGAGGGTTACGTCGAACTGCCCTACACGCTGCCGCAGGATTCGACGCTATTCCTGCTGTTGCGCGAAACCGACGCCGGCATCTGGCTCCGCAAATCCGACTGGCTCGTGCAACACGGCGGCATGATTCTGGTCAACGTCCATCCCGATTACATCGATTTCGACGGCGGGGGCGACGAAATGAGCTTTCCAGCCTCCCATTACGAGGCGTTGCTGCGGCACGTCGCCGAACATCACGGCCATGAAATCTGGCCGGCGTTGCCAAAGGCGGTCTCCCGGTTCGTGACCCAATACCTTCACCAAGTCTCCGAGCCCCCGGGAAAGTGGCCGCTGAAACTGGCCCAGGGCGAAGGGGGAGGCGTTAGAATCTGGATCGACCTGGAGAACACGCCTCACATTCCATTCTTCGCACCGATCGTTCGCGAACTCCGGAACAACGGGCATCGCGTCATGTTGACCGCAAGAGACGGTTACCAAACCTGTGAACTGGCCGGATTCCACGGTTTGAATTTCCAGAAAATCGGCCGCCACTTCGGCAAGAGCCTCCTCGCCAAGATCTGGGGCTTGTTGGTTCGAGGTTGCCAGTTGACGGCCTTCGCCCTTCAGGAAAAGCCCCAACTGGCGATCAACCTCGGTTCGCGCACCCAGAATCTGGCGGCCAAGTGGTTGCGCATCCCAGTCGCGGAAATCATGGATTACGAACATACCGCCGAGTTTTCGTTTTTGGAATCCCGCTGGTGTTTCATGCCTGAAGTCGTTCGCGCCGAAGTCGATGCTCGAGCCTCTTCGGAGCGGATCCTCACCTACCGCGGTCTCAAGGAGGATGTCTATGTTCCCGGATTCGTGCCGGACAGCGCGATTCTCGATCTTCTCGGCCTGCGCGAGGCTGGCGTGGTGGTGACCGTCCGCCCTGCGGCCACGGAGGCGCATTACCACAATCCCGAATCCGAGGAACTGCTCGTCCATCTGATGGAGCGCGCGCGGCACACTCCCGGAGTGAAAATCGTCTTGCTGCCCCGCAACAAGCGCCAGGAAACTGCACTGCGGAGCACCCATCCGGATTGGTTCGAAGACGGCAATGTGGTCGTTCCTCCCACCGTCGTGGACGGCCTGAACCTGATCTGGCACTCGGACCTGGTCGTCAGCGGGGGCGGCACCATGAACCGCGAGGCCGCCGCCATGGGCGTGCCGGTTTACAGCATTTTCCTAGGCCGCCTCGGCGCGGTGGACAGACACCTGTGCGAGGAAAAGCGCTTGGTGCGGATAACATCCACGTCCGACGTGGACCGGAAGATTCGGCTCGAGCCAAGGCCGGGCCGTGAATTTTCCAGCTCCCCGTCCTCCCCCGCACTCGATGATATTCTCGGGCAGCTCAGGGGGATCATCGCTTCGCTTCCCTCCAACGCGCCCGCGCCGGTCACGGCCGTTTCCAAGATTCCTGCAAATACCCCCCCATGAACAAGCCCCTCAAATTGCTGTTGGTCGCCGGCGCCCGTCCCAATTTCATGAAAATCGCTCCGGTCATCCATGCAGCGCGGGCTCACAATGCCTCCTGCAACGGCAGCGGCCGCACCGTGGACATCCGTCTTGTCCACACCGGTCAGCACTATGATGAAAAGATGTCCGGGGTGTTTTTCCAGGAACTCGGAATCCCGGCACCCGACTACGACCTTGAGGTCGGCTCCGGCTCCCATGCCGTGCAGACCGCCAACATCATGCTCGCTTTCGAGCCAGTCTGTCTCGCCGAAAAACCCGACTGGGTGGTGGTCGTCGGCGACGTCAATTCCACGGTCGCCTGCACCCTGGTGGCCTCCAAGCTCGGAATCGCCGTCGCCCACATCGAGGCCGGCCTGCGCAGTCACGATCGCGGCATGCCCGAAGAACTCAACCGCCTGGTCACCGACGCCCTCGCCGACCTGCTCCTCACTCCTTCGGCCGATGGCGACGCCAACCTCCGCCGCGAGGGCGTGGCCGGGGAAAAAATCCGCTGTGTCGGCAATGTGA
>JBIPMR010000590.1:0-3441 GCA_044369025.1 Luteolibacter sp. | reverse complement strand
ACCGCCGGCCCACCCGAGCTTTCCGCCGCCGCGCTGGATCAAATGAACCGTTATGTTTCGCTGCTCGGCGTGGGTGCCCGCCGCGACCTCACCAACACCCAGGCGCTGCGGGGCGAGCAACTTTTCACCAGCGCCAGTTGCACCCAGTGCCACACGCCGACGCTCACCACCAGCCCCCATCACCCGCTCACCGAACTGCGCAACCAGACCATCCATCCTTACACGGACCTGCTGCTCCACGACATGGGCCCCGGCCTCGCCGACAACATGGGCGAAGCCTCCGCCAGCGGTGCCGAGTGGCGGACCCCGCCGCTTTGGAACATCGGCTTCACCGCAGGCGTCAGCGGCGGCGAGGCGTATCTCCACGACGGCCGCGCCCGCAGCATCGCCGAAGCCATCCTCTGGCACGGCGGCGAGGGGGAAACCTCCAAGCAGGCGTTCCTCGGCATGTCCGCCGCAGATCGCGCCGCCCTCGTTACCTTCATCAAATCCCTCTGATCTTGATAAGGAGCGGCGGAATCTGTCCGCCGTAGCCCATGAGATGGCAATGAATCGCGGATTGCCTCGTTTGATTGGCTTTTCATGGGCTGGGGCGGCCGGAGTCCGCCCCTCCTTAAGGGCTGGGAAACTACGGGCGAGGCGCCAGCGCGGCGCGCATCACCGGCAGCGGATCAGTTCCCGGGAACCAGTGTTGGAAGGCCAGCACGCCCTGGTGGATGAGCATGGAGAGGCCGTTGGCGGTGCGGCAGCCGACAGCAGTCGCAGTCGCCAGCAAAGGCGTCACCGGCGGTTGATAGATCGTGTCGTAAACCAGGTGCGCCGGCTTCAGACACGCGCCGGGCAGGATGGATGGATCGCCGGGTTTCAAGCCGACGGACGAGGTGTTCACGATCAAATCACAGCTCAGGCAGTGGTCCGCCAACGCGGGATCCTCGAAGGAGAGCGCGGCGATTTCCGTTTCAGACCCGTGGGTTTTCAAGCGTGCCACCAGCGGGCCTAACTTTTCGAGACTGCGGTTCACCACCAGCAGTTTGGCCACGCCGGCCATCGCGCACTGGGTGGCGATCGCCTGGCCAGCGCCGCCGCCCGCGCCGACGATGGCGACGCGCAATGATGGGAGGGCAAACCCGAAAACATCCTCGACCGCGCGCATGAAACCGGGGCCGTCGGTGTTGAACCCGCGGCTGGCATCCGGATCGAAACGGATCGTATTCACCGCGCCGAGCGCGCGGGCTTCGGGATGGACTTCGCAACATTCCATCGCCTCCAGTTTGTGCGGCACGGTGACATTGCAGCCGATGAATCCGAGCGCGCGCATCCGCGCGAACGCCTCCGCCACCTGGCCGGGTTCGATGTCGAGCCGGATGTATCGCGCATCGATGCCCGCCGCGTCCAGCGCGGGTTGGTGCATGCGCGGAGAAGCCGAGTGGGCGATCGGATGGCCGATCACCGCAAGCTTCGCGGGCTTGTCAGCACCGGCGTCCAGCAGCTCGCGCGAGGCGAGATCTTCGAGGGTGTAAACTTCCTTCATCCGAGTTGCTGTGCGAATTTGCGGACGCGGGCCACGCAGCGGTCCTTGCCTAACAGGTTGAGGATGTCCCCCAGGTCCGGCCCGTGGCCGCGGCCTGATAGGGCGACGCGCAGCGGGAACATCAGTTGACCCGGTTTCGCGCCGGCGGCGACGGCGGTTTCGCTGAGCGCGGTTTTCGCCGCGTCCGCCGACCAGTCGGAAAGCGCTTCAAAGGCGGCGGCCACGTCGGTGAGGAGGCCGGCCGCGGCGGCGTTGCCGCGCACCTTGGTGACGGCTTCTTCGTCGTCAACGAAATCATCCTTCAGCAGGAAATCCACCGCCGCCGGGACATCGCCGAACAAGCGGACCTTGTCCTTCACCGCCGCGATCACCGCCTGATAGTTTTCCGGGACCGGCAGACCGGCCGCTTCCACGAACGGCTTTGCCGCCGCGGCGAAGGTTTCGAGATCCACCGCGTGCAGGTGCTGCTGGTTGACCCACTTGCATTTTTCCAAGTCGAAGCGGCCGGGCGAGCGGTTGACGTTTTCCAACGAGAAGATTTCCGCGAGCTCGGCGAGGGTGAAGATTTCGCGGTCGGTTTTGGGGTTCCAACCTAGCAGCGCGATGAAATTCACCACCGCCGCCGGGAGGAATCCCTGGCGCGGATAGTCGCCGACAGCCGCGCCCTCGTCGCGTTTCGACATCTTCGAGCCGTCGGGATTGAGGATCAGCGGGATGTGCGCGTATTTCGGCGCGACCCCGCCGAAGGCTTCGATGAGCTGCAGGTGCTTGGGCGTGTTCATCAGGTGGTCCTCGCCGCGGATGACGTGGGTGATCTGCATTTCGAGGTCGTCCACCACGTTGACGAAGTGGAAGACATACGAGCCGTCCGAGCGTTTCACCACCATGTCGGGGGTGTTGGATTCGTCGCGATAGTCGATGGTGACCTCGCCGCAGACCAGGTCGTGCATGGTGACCGGCTTGCGATCGAAGCGGAACCGCCAGGCGCCGCCGTCTTCGTAGACGCGTCCGGCAGCGACGAGTTTCTGGAACCACGCGTCGTAGATTTGCCGGCGCTCGCTCTGATAGTAGGGGCCGAAATTCCCGCCCTTTTCCGGGCCTTCATCCCAGTCGAGGCCCAGCCAGTTCATGCCGTCGAAAATCGCCTGGCGCGCGGCTTCGGTGTTGCGCGCCTCGTCGGTGTCCTCCACGCGCAGGACGAAAACCCCGCCGTGTTTGCGGGCGAACAGCCAGTTGAACAGGGCGGTGCGAGCCCCGCCGACGTGCAGGTAGCCGGTGGGAGAAGGCGCGAAACGGGTGCGAACGGTCATGGCCGAGGTTTAGGTCGCGGAATCGCCCGCGTCCAGAGCCCATCGCTGGAAAATCTCACGGCAGCACGTAGAAGATCACCGCCAGCACATGGCAGACGCTGCCGCCCATCACGAACAGGTGCCAGATGGCGTGATTGAATGGCAGGCGGTGCCAGGCGTAAAAAACGATGCCGAACGAATAGGTGAAACCACCCGCCACCAACCACCACACGCCGGCGGCGGGCAGTTCGCGGATCAACGGCTTGAGCGCGAAAAGAATCAGCCAGCCCATTGCCAGATAGAGTGCGGTGGAGATCCAGTGGTCCTTTTTCCCCTTGCGCAGGGTTTTCACCAGCACCCCGAGAATCGCCAGCGTCCAGACCGTGCCGAACAACCACCAACCGGTCACGCCGCGCAGGGTGATCAGGGTGATCGGCGTGTAGGAGCCGGCGATGAGCAGATAGATGCAGGCGTGGTCCAGCGATTGGAAATGCGCCTTCCAGCGCGGCGCGGTGAAAAAGTGATAGAGCGCGGATGACAAATACAGCAGCACCAGCGAAACCCCGAACACCGCCGACGCCACCACCTTCACCGGCTCGCCCCCGGAGCGGACGATCATCA
>JBIPMR010000591.1:0-3441 GCA_044369025.1 Luteolibacter sp. | reverse complement strand
CCAGCCCACATCCAACAAAACTGAAATGAAACCCTGGATCATCCTGAGCTTCCTGCTGGCATTCTGCCCGAAAATCGCCTCCGCGCAGCCACTGACGGCCGGGGAGAACCGCTCGCTCCTCATTGCCTCGCAGCGCTACCCGGATTTGCAACGGGAGGGCACGGCGCACTACGCGGCCTACCAGAATTTGCTGAACCAAGCCATCAAGACGAAGAGCGTGGTTTTCAAGGACCCGAACTGGCCGCTGGTGTTGGCGGAAAAGTCGCGGGCGAGCCTCACCGCCACGCAGCAGGGCCCGAAGAGGGTCGGTCGCACGGATGTTGAGAAATACGAGGGTGCTATCGCCAAAATGCTCAAGTCCGACAATCCTGCCGTGCGTCACTACGGGGAACTGGAGCAAGCGGCGCATCAGGCCGAGTTGGCCGGGGACGCGGCGCGGGCGGCGGAGATCCGCTCCCGCCTGGCAGAACTGCGGGCGCTGGGGAGGATCGAGGCACTGCTCAACCAGGTGAATTCCGACATTTGGCGGATCAAGCAGGAGCTGGGGATTCCATGAGGCCCGGCAGTTATCTGCTGAAACGGGAGGTCGAGGCGATCCCGTTGCTGGGCTCGCAGCGGGAATGGTTGGGCGCGTGAGTTCGCCCGCGCCAGACCGCTGGCGCAACCAAGGAGAGGCGCTGCATGAATCGCCCATGTCCATGAGGGGACCATGAAAAGCGATTCACTCATCTCATTTGGCTTCCCATGGGCGTCGGAGGACGCGTTCCCCCGCTTTTGGGCGCGCCACCTTTGAAAATGGCGGAGTGCGCGGAATCTGCATTGGCAAGGTGCTTGTCAGTCGATAGAAACAGGCAGTAAGAAGCCGTTTCATGGAATCCTCCCCCGTCAGCAATCAAGCTCTCCCTCCCGGCACCCGGATCGAGGAGTTTGTGATTGAGCGGGTGCTTGGCGCGGGTGGATTCGGGATCACCTATCTGGCACGGGACGTCCGCTTGGCCCGGCAGGTGGTGATCAAGGAGAACTTACCGGCGCAGTTTTGCTTTCGGGACACGCATTCTTTAACGGTCGCGCCGCGACATTCGCAGGGCGAGGACGCGGAGAATTTCCGGTGGTCGTTGGAAAACTTTTCCAAGGAGGCGGCGATGCTGGCGTCGTTGGACCACCCGGGGATTGTGAAAGTGCTGCGTTCCTTCGAGGCCTTCGGGACCGCGTATTTTGTGATGCCGTTCGTGGAGGGGATGGCGCTGGATGACATGGCCAAGCAGCGGGGGGGGAAGCCGTTTTCAGAGGCGGAGCTCAAGAGCTGGCTCGGCCGGATCTTGGAAGCACTGGGCCACCTGCACGACCGAGGGATCTATCACCGCGACATCAAGCCGGGAAATCTTCTGATCACCAACAGCGGGATTCCCGTGCTCATCGATTTTGGATCCGCCAGGCAGCGGCTGTCGGAGCGCTCGCTGACGGTGGTGGAGAGTGCGGGATACACGCCGTTCGAGCAGTTGGAGAGCCGTGGAAATGTGGGACCGTGGAGTGATCTTTATGCGCTGGGTGGCACGCTGGTGAAGGTGATCACGGGTGAAACACCGCCGAAGGCGAATGACCGGATGCGGAAGGATCCATATGTGCCGTTGGCGGAGCGGGCGGAACTGCAGGGTGGGCTTTCAATGGGTTTTCTCCAGTCAATCGATCAAGCACTGGCAGTGGATGAGGAAAATCGCTGGCAGAGTGCGGGGGAGTGGCTGGTTGCGCTGGCCGCGCCTGTCGTTCAAGCTCCGTCACCACAGATTGGCAACTTGCCGCTCCGACGAATAGGAGTCTGCCGCCTGGAGCATCGCCCCGGCGAAGAGCGGGATTTCGATCTGACCGCCCGAATGAAGCTCCGCATGTGTTGGATCCCACCGGGGGAATTCCTGATGGGAAGTCCGGAGGGTGAGCCGGGACGCGAGTTGGATGAAACCCAGCACCGGGTGAAAATCACGCGGGGGTTCTGGATGGGCAAGTATCCGGTGACGCAGGGGCAGTGGGAGGCGGTGATGGGGAACCGGCCCAGTTATTTTGGCACGCGATCTATGTGGGACCGTTTTTCGGGAGGGAATTTGAAGGAGCTTTGGGACGAATACCCCGTTGAAAGTGTGAGTTGGAACGACGTGTGTGGGAAAGAAAACAGGACTGTGGGGTTTCTCGACAAGGTGAACGGCGGTCGAAGGTCCGGAGAATGCTTTCATCTGCCCACCGAAGCGCAGTGGGAATATGCGTGCCGGGCGGGGAAGACTGGGCCTCATGCGGGTAACTTATATCAAATGGCCTGGTTTGGCGACAACAGCGGCAGCAAGACGCACCCGGTAGGAGGGAAGCAAGCCAATGCTTGGGGATTGCACGACATGCATGGCAATGTCTGGGAGTGGTGCTCAGATTGGTATGAAAAGGGGCCAGAGGGTGGAGTAAATCCGCAGGGTCCTGATAAGGGCGTCCACCGCGCGCTCCGCGGCGGTTCGTGGCACAACACCGCCTCCCGCTGTCGCGCGGCCTCCCGGAGCAGGGACCTGCCGGACAACCGGAGCTTCGACCTAGGCTTCCGCCTCGCCCTAGTTCCATCCGAGTAACAAGTCCGGTAGCGGAGGCATGAAGACTGGAGTCGGAGGTGAGGGACGAACCGGAGATGGAAGGCTACGGTGCCGGAGCGGTTGTGGATGGACCCGCGCAGCGGGTGGAAATTTTTCCTCAGCCCACCGTTCCCGCCAAGCGCTCGCGGCAGGCTTGGGCGTGCGTATCGATCGCATCCACCAGCTTCCCAATCACTGGATCCCAGATAGCACGGCGACTGATCCTAAAGGTGCGGTTTCAGGCTCATACCGGGTGGGCCGGGGCGGCAGTTGGGGCGGCTACGCGGTCGGCTGCCGCGCCGCGATCCGCTACGACAACTACCCGACCTACTCGAACAGCAACATCGGCTTCCGGGTGGCTCGTAGTTCAGCCCCAATGGCCAGCCCTGAGGTGAAGTGAAGGGAGCGGAGCAGTCGGAAATTTTTCAGGCCAGCGGCGTGGGCATCCGTGTGATGATTTCCCCCAGAAACGCGCACAGATAATGCGGCAGGTTGAGCAGCGTGTAGCGCACTTCTTGGCCTTGGGTGGTGGAGACTTCCATGGCTTGCAGGCTGGGAGGGTTCCGGTCGAGGCGTAGCGCCAGTGGCAGGCGTTTGTCGTGCATGAATTGGTGGAGGCTTTTCATCGAGCCGGCGGCCCCGCTTTTGACCTCCACTGGCAAGATGCTGCCGGACAGTTCCAACAGGTAGTCGATTTCCCCGCTGCGGCCGCCTTCGCGCCGCCAATGGAACAACTGCCCGTCCTGGGTAAAACCACCGCTGAGCAGGTGCAATTGTTGGGCGGCCATTTGTTCACTCAGGCCGCCACGGATGCCGGGAGCGAGGGTTTCCCAGCGGG
>JBIPMR010000589.1:0-3446 GCA_044369025.1 Luteolibacter sp. | reverse complement strand
CTCTCCGCACTGGCGGCCGGAGGTGCGCTGCTGGCCCCTTCCCGGGCCTGTGCCGAGGAAACGGGCTACGAGGAGCTCACCCGTGGCCCGGTCCACGAAGCCTTCGCCGGATCCGTCAGCTTCGATCCGGAGCCGGGCTTGCTCGTCGGGACCGCCCCTCCCGAAGATATCGAGGAAATCCCGCCCGACCAGGAACTCGAAGGTGACAACGTCGCCTGGATCCCCGGCTATTGGGGATGGGAGGAAGACCGGAACGATTTCATCTGGATCAGCGGAATCTGGCGGAATTTGCCGCCAAGCCGTCAGTGGGTTCCGGGTTATTGGGGCGAAGCGGATGATCAATGGCAATGGACGTCCGGTTATTGGGCGGACGAAGAAACCGAAGAGGTCGCCTACCTGCCCGAGCCTCCCAAATCGATTGAAACCGGCCCCAATGTGGAAGCCCCGTCGGAAGACCACATCTGGATTTCCGGAACCTGGGTGAACCGCGAGGAACGCTACGGCTGGAGACCCGGCTATTGGGAACGCGGTCAACAGGACTGGGCTTGGAGCCCTGCCCACTACCAGTGGACACCCCATGGTTATGTCTTTGTCGATGGCTACTGGGATTATAACGTCGCCCGCCGTGGCGTGGTTTTCGCCCCGGTGCGGATCCAGCGGTCTTACTATACCCGCCCGAATTACTCCTACACCCCGGCGATGGTGATCAGTCTGAATGTGTTTTCGAGCCATTTGTTCGTCCGCCCGAACTACGGCCACTATTACTTCGGTGACTACTATGAACCACGCTACCGGACTGTGGGCTTCTATGACTCGTATTCCTATCATTCCGGCCGCCGCGGCTACGATCCGATTTATGCACATAACCGCTGGGAACACCGCGGCGACCGTGACTGGGAACGCTCCAGACGCGATAACTATAACTTCTATCGCGACAACGAGGACGCCCGTCCGCCGCGCACCTGGGCCGCATTGAGCTCACGCCCTGAAGGCAGCCGCAGAGGCAAACGGGATGATTACGAATTCGCCCAACCCCTCAGCCGCTACGCCGAACGCCGTGAAAGCGGACAACGTTTCCAAAAGGTGACTGCGGAGAAACGCAACAAGCTGGTGGAACAACGCAAGGAGGTGCGCAAATACTCGGAAGAGCGCAAACGCATCGAAAGCCGTGCCAAAGCCGAAGCCGATCCCGAAAAGCGCAACAAGGTGAAACGCGAGAAATACGTCAAATCCCCGCTGGTCGCCAAACGCACCGAACAATTGTCCGGCAAGGACGCCCCGCCAAAACGCCGGGCCACCCGTGACGCCGACCTTGTGGATGCCAAACGCAAAGGCGACGACGGGAAAAAGGCGGATGCTATCAAGAAGGGTGAAAAATCCACCCCTGAAAAAGCGGATAAAGGCAAAGGCGCCGACAAGGAACGCGACAAGAGCGCTGAGACGAATCGCGAAAACAAAGGCGAGAAGGCTCGTGACAAGGACGGTGAGAAGAAACCTGATAAGAAGGTCGAGCAGGCTGGTGACAAGGACGGCGAGAAGAAGCTCGACAAGAAGGTCGAGCAAGAACGCGCCAAGACTACCGAGCAAGAGCGTGGCAAAAAGTCCGAACCCGCCCCTAAACAAGGCGACAAGGAACCCAAGGACACCAAACGCAACGACACCCGGCCCGCCCCCAAGCCTGAGATGGAAAAAGGCCGCAAGGAAACGCCGCCGAGCCGTAAGCCGGAACAAGTGAACCCTTCGAAGACGCAGACGGAAAAGTCGGAAAACGCGAAAAAGCCCGAGCCGCGGGTGACTCCCAAGCCAGCCCCTCGTCCGGAAGCCAAACCTCAACGCAAAGAGGCTCCGGCCCCTGAAAAAGCCAAGGAAAAGGAAAAAGCCAAGCGCACGGTCGAGCCGATCCGCAGCCAGACCCAACGCGAACCAAAACCGACCGCCCAACCGGCGAAGCGCCCGTCCGAGCCCAAGCGCGTCGCCGCGGCACCGGCCAAACGCCAAGCGGACGAGGCCCCTCGCAAAGCCCCCCAAGTCGCCAAACAACGCGTGGCGGAAGCCCCGAAAAAGACGGCCGAAGCCCCGAAACAAGCACGTGAGGCCGAGCGCGGCTCAACCCGGAAAAAGGCCAGCTCGGAAGAGCAAACCGAGAAAAAGAAGAAGGACTAACAAAATCGAACCATCCGCCTGTCGGATTTGAATCAAAAAAGCCGGGAGCCCTTGGGGTTCCCGGCTTTTTTCGGGATTCTCCCCAAGGCCGGTTCACGGCTTGCTGATGCGGATGCCCATCGGCACGTGATCGGAGATTTCCTTCGGCGCATCAATGAGGAACGCATCGGTCTTGGCGATGCCATCGGTGAAGATGTAATCGAAGGTGGTCGCCGCGAACGGACTGTCCGGACGGGGCAGCCAGGTCAGGCGCTTTTCTTTGGGCGTCGCGGCCCAGGTGTTGAAATAGCCGCCGGCGGTCATCTGTTGGACGACGGTGCAGAATGGAAACTGGTTGTCGTGGTTGGTGTTGAAATCACCGCAGGCGATCCAGCCGAGGATTTCCTGATTCACGAAGGCTTTTTTCACCTGCTCGCGGTGGGCGAGCAGTTGCCGGGTTTGATCGGCACGCATCGCGGCGACGTTTTTCGCGCCCTCCTCGGTGTTGCTGCCGCCGTTGCTCTTGAGGTGGTTTCCATAAACCATCAGCAGTCCGCCGTCGGGATGCTCGAGCGCGGCAAAGGTGAATCCGCGCGACATCTGCGGGATGTTGGCCACCCAGTTTTCCCACCAGGCGGCCCGGCAGGCGAGCTTGGAGGCGATGCCGATTTGCTGCGGCCGGAGTTCGCCGGATTCGCTGTCGCAGAAACTGCTGACCGCATGCACCGTCAGACCGGGAATGGCGGAGGTGAGTTCATGAAACGCCGCCCAATCGCGGATCTCGACGCCGACGAAGATGTCGGGATTGATTTTTTTCAAAGCCGCCTGCGCCATTTTCATGTGGGCATCCGCCTCTTCCGCCGAAGCCGTCGGGCGTTTCCCGGGGAACCATTCGAGGTTCCAGACCGCGAAGCGCAACGGCTCGGCGGCGCGGAGGGGCTCCGTTAGGAAGGAGGCGGTTAGGGCGAGCAGCGCGAGGCAGAGGTGTTTTTGCATGGACGTGATGGGATACGAATGGCCAATCCCGCCCGCGGCGAGGAAAAAGCGGTGGCGGATTTGTCGTCATGCCACCCACCCGGCGCGCGACGTGCCAAGAGCAAGAAGCCTTTCAGACAGCCTCCGGGCGCACCCCGGTCTATCCAATTCCCAGTGCGTGGCCCTTGGACCAACCTTTCACCTCGCGCAGGGCAAGGCGGTTTCCGCGGATCGCCAGATGCCATTGGAAGACGTGGTGAAGTCCCGGCAAAACCCGGTTTGCCAAAAGCACCCGGCCTGCGCAGCATCAAATCCTGCCGATGTCCGAG
>JBIPMR010000588.1:0-3450 GCA_044369025.1 Luteolibacter sp. | reverse complement strand
TTGGAGTCCGGGGTGGCAGGCTCTTTTTTACCTCACCCATCCGGCGAGTTGAAGGAGCTCGTCGGTAGGTGGTAATCTAAAACGCTCATTCCTTGCGCTTGCCCAGCCAGCAAATTGCCTGATAGGCTCCCACCGTTATGGAAGGACGGGTGAACAAACTTCTCCCCCTCGCGACAAGGATCGCTCGGGAGTTCTCCAACATCCCCGGCCTGCCCCATGCCGAAATCGAACTGGCCGCCCAAGAAGCACTCGCCCACGCGGCCCGGCTTTTCGATCCTGCCAAGGGCGACTTCAATGCCTACGCCGCCCGCGCGATGCGCAATGCCCTGCGTGATCTTTACGAACGGCAGGTCCGCCACCACCGGCACCACGTTTACGATCTCGACCTTCCAGTTACCCAGTCCGCCACCACTCCGGAAGCCCGCGTGCAACAGATTCCCGGACGTGACAGGCCGCTGGCGGATCACGCCGCGGCTCTCGAATCAGGGAAACGCCTCGAACAGGCAATGACCAACCTCTCTCCGCGTCTCCGCCAAGTCGCCGAAGGCATTCGCGATGGCAAGAGCTACAGTGAAATAGGTAGCGCCCTCGGTATCTCAAAACAAGCCGCCCACAAACTCGCCGGGGCCGCCATTACCACACTCCGCGAGAACCTCACATCCATGGGCTTCCAAGGCCTCGATACCTTGGGCCTCTTGAAAAGTGGCTGCGGCGTCTCGCCGCAGGCCGTGCCGGAAGCGTCTCGCTTCCAGTCTTCTCCCCCGCAGGTTGACGATTTCCCGCCTCAACCGTAATCCCTCAATAGAACGCCTCATGCCCGCCACCGTCCATCTTCAAGTCAGCAACACTGACGGCACCTCAAAATCCTTCGCCCTCACCGAGCACGACACCTTCCTGCTCGGCCGGATGGCGGATTGCCACCTCTGCCTGCCGGACGACAAGCAGGTATCCCGCCACCACTTCCTGCTCGAAGCCTGCCCGCCGATGGCATCTTTGCGCGACCTCGGCAGCATGAACGGCACCCACATCAACGGGAAAAAATGCGGCGGACGCGAAAAAGGCGAAACCCCGGAAGAAGGCGCACTCCGCCAATACCCCAGCATCGACCTGAAACACGGCGACCGCATCACCGTCGGCCAATCCACCATCGAAGTGCGCGTGGAAACCGCGCCGGATGCCGACGTGGTTGCCGCCGCCCTACCGGAAGGCGACCTCTCCGGCCTCTCACCAGAGGCCCTGCGCCAACTCATCTTTGGCAGTCCGGAAAAAGCGATCTTCACCCTCGCCGATTATGCTGTGCAGCGCGAGCTAGGCCGGGGCGGCTGCGGGGCCGTCTATCTGGCCACCCCGAGAACCGGCGGCGATCCGGTGGCCGTGAAACTCATGCTCTCCCGCGCCCAGGCGGAACCCCGCGCCATCGAGCACTTCAAACGCGAAATGCAGGTCATCGCCGGACTCAAGCATCCCAACATCGTCCGCTTCCTCGATAGCGGCTCCGACCAGGGCACCTTCTTCTTCGTCATGGAATACTGCGACGGCGGCTCGCTGGCCGATGTCGCCAAGGCCCGCGGCGGCACCATTCCGCCCGACGTGCTCATGCCGTGGGCGCTCCAGGCAATCGAAGGCCTCGCCGCCGCCCACAAGGAAGGCTTCGTCCACCGCGACATCAAACCGCACAACATCCTGATCCACCGCAAACGCGCCAAAATCTCCGACTTCGGCCTCGCCAAGAATTTCCAGAAAGCCGGCCTCAGCGGCATGAGCATGACCGGCAACTACGCCGGCACGCCCGTCTTCATGCCGCCGGAACAAATCACCAACTTCAAATACGTTAAACCCGTCTCCGATGTCTGGAGCTTCGCCGCCTCCCTCTATCAACTCCTCACCGGAAAATTCCCCTACCGCTTCGATCCCAAGCGAGACCCCATCGACATCATCCTCAACGATAATCCCGTCCCCATCCGCGACCGCATGCCGGGACTCCAGAAAAACCTCGCCGCCGTCATCGACAAGGCGCTGATTAGGAATCCGAAACAACGCTTTCCAAATGGTGCAGATCTTCTCAAAGCACTAAAATAGCACCCTACGCTCCGGCAAAAACTATATGTACTCATGGCTTTCAAAGCTCCTTGGTAAGAATCCTTCTCAAAATGATAGAAAAGCTACGCTTTCTTCCAGAACAGTCTCGCCGCATAGCCGCGGCCCGAAAAGTGTCGTATCCAACCGCGTCTATCTAGCAAACCTGTCCTGCGACGTGTCCGAGCAGGACCTTAAGGAACTATTCAAGGGCATCGGACGGGTTCGCAAGATTGAAATCGTTCGCAACCCAAGCATCAATCGCTCTAAAGGCTATGGGTTCGTGGAAATGCTAAGCACGGACGAAGCTTATCGGGCTGTGGAAGTTCTACACGACCAACCATTCCTAGGCCGAAAAATGATCGTTTCTTTAAACAAAACAGAGGACCTCGACGAAGAGGGAAGTAGACAAGATTCACAACAAAGTGATTTCCATTCTCCGCCTGTGGTTGTAGCTGATCCCGCCGGAGATGGATTTCACTCGCTCCTCATCGGTCCAAAAACCAAAATCTCATTCCACAGGACATTGCGAGTTCCGGAAGACGGCAAAGATTATCCGCTGCCGGCAGGTTTGGGGGCATTCCCAATCCATCGAGTTGAAGACTATGCAAATACAGTGCCGCCTGATTGGCTGAAAGAGGGCGGCTTCTTTATACCTCTGTACCAGAAAGAGGCTCTATTCCTACAATTCGAAGGTCGTAGCTGGCATCCAACAATCGCCAAAGTCTGCGTCGGGAAAATCAATGCGATTTCGGGAAAAACATACTCTGAGCGTCTTTCATCTTCTGCACAAGATTATGTCGTTATACCTTCTCAAAAATGGCTGGACGGAATTGCCTCAGGAAAGGGAACGGTGAGTCAATTTGTCGCCATGCCTCTCGGCCAAGGATACACGATTGAGGCTCAAATTACTGATGAAGAAAAGTTTGGGGGCTTTCAGATCGTTGCATATGAGGCAGTCGATGGACGATTTCCAGATCGGGATCCCGCCGTAGATAAAAGAATTCAGGCTCAAGAGCAAGAGAGACGTAGGAGAAAACAACAAACGGAAAGCCTCAAAGCATCTCCACTACCAGAATCTTCTGTGTCTTTCAGTATCGGGCGGGCTGGCACTGGTGCAAGTTTGTACTCCGCGCCCCAAGATCCTTCGATGGGAATCGCCGCAGGTGGCAGTATCAAGCAGCAAATCCAGAAGGACACTTACGGCGTGGAATCGTGGAGTCCCTATAAAAAGCGGAGCCTAACCATTCACCTTGTGAACAGCATGACCTACAAGGCAATTACTGGAATTGATCCTCCCTCCTCGCCGATCACTGTCGCTACGTATGAACGCGCCAAAATTCCATGGTTTTCCCACTACGACGATACGGTGCC
>JBIPMR010000062.1:0-10551 GCA_044369025.1 Luteolibacter sp. | reverse complement strand
CTGGATTTCATCAATCACGACCAAGCCCGTGAGACCCTCCAACGCCAGTTTGGGTTGATCCAGACGGGCGAGGCTTTCCGGGTCTTCGAGATCGAAATAGTTGACTGAATCCGGGGCCACGAATTCCAGTGCCAGAGTCGTTTTGCCGCACTGCCGAGGACCCAGCAGTGCCGTCACTCGACTTCGACGCAATGCCGTCTCAATTTTATTTTTTACGCCGTCACGGTGGATCACGACGGAAAAACACCATGAAAATTGAACACATAACGTAGAATTTTCAGGGTGATCAACTCTCTAAATCCCGATCTGCCGCGCCGCCTGCAGCGTGTTCTTCATCAGCATGGCGATGGTCATCGGGCCGACGCCGCCGGGGACCGGGGTGATGGCGGAGCAGAGCGGGGCGACTTCCTGATAGGCGACGTCGCCGGTGAGGCGGAAGCCGGATTTTTTCGAGGCGTCCGGGACGCGGTTGATGCCGACGTCGATGACCACCGCGCCGGGTTTCACCCAGTCGGCTTTGACCATTTCCGGGCGGCCGACGGCGGCGATGAGGATGTCGGCGCGGCGGCAGATGGCGGGGAGATCCTTGGATCGCGAGTGGGCGATGGTGACGGTGGCGTTGGAGTTTTTGGAAACCAACAGCAGCGCCATCGGCTTGCCGACGATCATGCTGCGGCCGATGACGACGGCTTCCGCGCCATGGGTGTTGATGCCGGAAATCTCTAGCAATTTCATGCAGCCGGCGGGGGTGCAGGGGACGAAGCCAGACGGGTCTTCGAGCACGAGCTTGGCGACGTTTTCCGGGTGGAATCCATCGACGTCCTTGCGGGGATCGATCGCGCGGATGATGGCTTCCTCGTCGATGTGTTTCGGCGGCGGCGATTGCACCAGGATGCCGTGGATCGCGGGATCGGCGTTGAGGTCGCGGACGACTTGCAGCAGTTCTTGCTGGGTGGTTTCGGCGGCGAGTTCGATCTTGAGCGAGTGGAAGCCGAGCTCGGCGCAGGTGCGGGCTTTGGAGCCGACATAGACCTGCGACGCGGGGTCGCTGCCGACGAGCACGACGGCGAGGCCGGGCGTGATGCCTTTGGCTAGCAACTCGGCGGTTTCGGCGCGGCACTCGTCGAGCACGGCGGCGGCGACGGATTTTCCATCAAGGATTTTCGGTGGGTTCATGGGAGTGGTTAGAGGTCGTCGGCGCCTTGGAGGAGCAGGTTTTGGATTTGTGCGCGGGTGGATTCGAAAACGGTTTCGTCGAGTTTGGCGGGGATGAAAAGCATTTCATCAAAGATCACGTGGACCCGGCTGAAGGGTTTGGGAATGACAAAGCGGTCCCAGGTTTTCAAGCGCCATGCGGCTGAGTAGGTGGCGTGGATCGGGACGATGGGCGCGCGGGAGGATTCCGCGAGCTTGATCACGCCGGGGTGGAATTCGTAGCGCGGGCCGCGCGGGCCGTCCGGGGTGATGCAGACGTCGAGGCCTTCCTGGAGGGCGCGCTTCATGCCGATCAGGGCGGCCACCGCGCGGCGCGAGGAAGATCCGCGCACGGCGCCGAGGCCGAAGACGGCCATGGCGCGGGCGAGCATCGCGCCGTCGTGACTGGCGCTGGTGAGCACCACGGATTTGCGCTGGTTGCCGCCGGTAATGGACCAGATGGGCGGGATGGTGAAAATGCGGTTGTGCCAAAGGGCGAAGATGACCGGCATGGCGTGGGTGCCGGGGCGGGTGATGCCGCAGCGGTCCTCGATTTCGTAGCGCAGGGTGAAGGACCAGAGTTTCATCAACCAGCCCGCGAGGGTGCCGAGGATGGCAGTTTTGCGGTTTTCCCGGATCTCGCTGTTTTTCATGGCTCCTTCGGATCCTAGGCGTGCGCGGCGGACTATGAGGGGGAATCGCGGAGGCTGCCAACCTTGTTTTCCCCGAGCCGGAGCTGTTGGAGCTGCCAGTGTTGTTCGGCGCGGATGGCTTCCTCGGGCGCGTCCGGGGAGGAGGAAGCGGCTGCCAGGATGGCGTAGGCCGCCGCCGAGCGCGCGTGTCCCGCGGCATGGGCGGTGGCGGCGGCGTGGCCGGTGGCGCGGGCGGCAGCCGTGGCGGCGGGATGGGTGCAGGCTCGCGCCGCAACGTGCGCGGCCACCGCCGCAAGGCGGGCGGCCATCATCGGGATTGCGCCGCGCGCCCAACGGCAGGCGGCTTCGATCGCCCGGCGCGGGCGCTCGTCCAGCGGATGCTCGCTTTCGAAATTCGGCAAGACGTGCTCCGCGCAGGCCGCAGCCCACCGCGCGAGGGCGCGCTGATCAAGGCCATCGAGCGCACCGCTATAGGAAGCGACGGCGGATTGACCGGTTTTGAAAGTGGGAGGCTTGGTCTTCGCGGACATCGGAATGACCGTCACTGGGTGGCACCGAAATGAACGCGCTTGGCACCGGTGACGGCGGCGCGATAACGAAGCAGCGCTTCAAGAAAATAGTAATCCGCATACACGAGCGGGACGTCGATTTCGCTGCCGGCGGGCAGATTGCCGGTGGAGTGGGCGAGGATGAAGCCGCCATGGGTGCCCGGTTCGGCGAGGTAGGCGGGCGACGCCAGCGACAGGAGTTGCTGGCGGGCGAAATCGAGGAATTTTTTGCCATCCGGGGTCAGGCCGCTGATTTCGATGAGCGCGGAGGCCATGATGGCAGCGGCCGAGGCGTCGCGCGGGACACCCGCGCCCGCCGGGATGCCGAAGTCCCAGGTGGGGATTTTGTCGTCCGGCAGGTTCGGGTGGGCCATGCAGAATTCCGCGAGGGAAACCGCCTTGGCGAGGTATTCCGGTTTCCCCGTTTCACGAAACATCATGGCGAAGCCGTAGATGCCCCACGCCTGGCCGCGTGCCCACGGGCTGCTGGCGTCCGCCCCTTGGGTGGCGTAGTAGGCGCGGACCCAGCCGGTTTTCGGATCGTAATCCACCACATGATAGGCGGAGCCGTCGGCGCGGAAATGGCGGGCGAGGGTTTGATCCGCATGGCTGATGGCGATTTCGCGGAATTTCGGGTCGCCGCCGTTTTTCGCGGCCCAGGTCAGGAGTTCGAGGTTCATCATGTTGTCGATGATGACCGGGCAGAGGTAGGGTTTGAAATCCCACGAACGGATCATGCCGAGCTCCGGCACATAACGGGAGGCGAGGGCGGCGGCGGCATCCAACAGCACCGCGCGCTGGCTGTCATCCGGGCTGAGGCGCAGTGCGTTGCCATAACTGCAGCCGAGCATGAAACCGCCGTCGTGATCGCTCTGGTGATGGCGGATGACTTCGAGGCGCCGGGTGTAGGCCATTGCCTTTTCCTTCCACTTCGCCGAACCGTCGAATTCATGGAGCAGCCAGAGATTTCCCGGGAAAAACCCGCTCGTCCAATCCTGCGGTTTGACCGTGACCACGCTGCCATCCGGCTTGGCGGTGCGGGGGAGCTTCGGGTCGGCCTCCACCTTGTCCAACATGCCGATGTATTGGGCGGCGGCCCTTTCGAAAACCGCGGGCAGGCGTGCTATCAAGAGGTCCTCGCCCCGGGCGGTGCCGGAAAATAACAAGGCAAGGGCGGGGGCGAGGGAACGAAGGAATGGGGTCATGGGTGGTGGCGTTTGGAGGGAAGTCGGGATGCATACGAAGGGAACGGGGCCCGTCCATCAAGCGGTATTGCGACCCGGGAAAAAACTCCGGTCTTTGTCCTTCAGCCGACCGCCGATTCGCCACCACCCCGCGGCGGTTTTTCGAGCGGAGCATGCCCTGCTATTTCCCTTGTTGTTGCTTGACCCGGCAACGCCATCCCGCCAGTGTGCCGCTCCGCCGCGTGCCCCGATGGCAGCGGTGTGCCCTAATTGAACCAACCTACCGATCAGCCATGGCCGCGAAGATCTACACCACCAAGGACGCTCCGATTGCTCCTCTCAAGAAGAAAACCCTCGCCGTGATCGGCTTCGGCTCGCAAGGCCACGCCCACGCGCTCAACCTCAAGGACAGCGGCATGAAGGTCATCATCGGCCTCTATCCGAAGTCGAAATCCCGCGAGGTTGCCAAGAAGCTCGGCTTCGAAGTCATGGATACCGCCGAGGCCGTCAAGGCTGCCGACGTGATCTTCGTCGCCACCCCGGACACCGTGATTCCTTCGGTTTATAACAAGGACATCGCGCCGCACCTCACCAAGGGCAAGACCCTGCTTTTCTCCCACGGCTTCGCCGTGCACTTCAAGACCATCACCTGCCCGACCGATGTCGATGTGATCCTCGTCGCGCCCAAAGGCCCGGGCCATACCGTGCGTTCGCAGTTTGTGAACGGCAAAGGCGTTCCCGGCCTGATCGCGATCCATCAGGACGTGACCGGCAAGGCCAAACAAACCGCGCTCGCCTGGGCCGGTGGCGTCGGCTGCGCGCGTGCCGGGGTGTTTGAAACCAACTTCCGCGAGGAAACCGTCACCGACCTTTTCGGCGAACAAGTCGTGCTTTGCGGCGGCACCACGGCACTGGTGAAAGCCGGTTTCGAAGTGCTCGTCGAAGCTGGCTTCCAACCCGAGATGGCGTATTTCGAGTGCCTTCACGAACTCAAGCTCATCGTCGATCTGATGAACGAACAAGGCATCGCCGGCATGCGTTTCTCGATCTCCGAAACCGCTGAATACGGCGACGTCACCGTTGGTCCGAAGATCATCGACGCCTCCGTCAAGAAGCGGATGGTCGCCCAGCTCAAGAACATCGAGAACGGCAAGTTCGCCAAGGAGTGGACCGCCGAATACGCCGGCGGCAACAAAAACTTCGACGCGATCCGCAAGGCTGAAGCGCAACACCCGATCGAAAAAGTCGGCGAAAAGCTCCGCTCCACCATGAGCTGGATCAAGTCGAGCAAGATCAAGAAGGGCGCCAGCCAGGCGAGCTTCACCTCGTCCTCGAAGTAAGACTTCGGGATTCAAATTCAAACGCCCGGTCCCTGTGAAGGAGCCGGGCGTTTTTGTTGGGGGATAAAGTTCGGGAGGGACGGCGGGATCAATTTCGCAGTCCTGAGAGACCGATCAACGGCGGCGGCGGAGGAGAGCGAGGAGACCAAGGCCGCCGAGAAGAGCAGCAGAGGGCTCGGGGATGGATGAAACCACGATATTGTCGATCACCACGCCACCAGGAGCAGTCGTCGAACCACCCTGCCGCAGACTGACTGAGGAAATAGTGGTGGCATCGGTGCCAGTAATTGTTGCAGCCACATAAGCCGTATCGCCTGACCCGTCCGCTGTGGTTGGGTTAACGAACAGAGCTCCAGTGTCATTTAGAGCTCCGGCCACAAAATCATATCGCATAAGGATGGTATATGCCGTGACGGTTCCGTCGCCATTACCCAAACCGATGTTTGCTGCCCGTCGGGATTCATACGCCTCATACGGCTTGCTCAGCAAGTTCAGAACCCTGGAATAACAATTTCAGGACTCTTGCGCCCATCCACAAAAAGAAGACCGCGCCGGAACATTTCCGGCGCGGCCTGAAAAAACCCGGGATTCCAACAAGGAATCAAGTCGGCTGCTCGCCTCTTGCCATCACGACCTTGCCGGTGCGCACGGTTTCGATGATTTCGAATTGGGAGCACATCGCGATGGCGGCGTCGATTTTGGACGAGTTGCCGGAGATCAGGGCGATCATCGAGGTCGGGGTGAGATCAACGGTTTTGCCGCCGAAATGCTCGATGATTTGCAGGGCTTGGGTGCGCTGCTCGTCGCTGGCGAGGAATTTGACGAGAATCATTTCCTTCACCACCGCATCCTCGCTGTCATGCTCGGAACAATGGATGACGTCGATGAGTTTGTTCACCTGCATGATGATCTGATCGAGGCCCTTGGGATCGCCCGAGATGCCGATGGTCATGCGGGAGAAATTGGCGTTGCGGCCTTCGGAAACGACGAGCGAGTCGATGTTGAAAGCGCGGCGCGAGAACACCTGGCAGATGCGCATCAGCACTCCGGGCTCGTTGTTCACGAGAATGGAGAGCGTGTGCGAGGGTCCGCGGACAACCGCGGGTGCCGGAAGTGGCGTGTCGGTGGTGACGATGGTCTGGGGCATGGAGTGGAATTTGAGATTTGAAATTTCAGAGTTGAGGTCCCGGGCGGATCACGTGGAACCGACCGGTTTGGCCATCCGGGTTTTGGGTGCTTCGGTGATCATGTCCTCGAGCGCGGCCCCGGCGGGGATCATCGGGAAAACGTTGTCGGTTTTCACGCATTCGGCGTGGATCAGGATCGGGCCGTCGTTGTAGGCAAGGGCCTTTTCGAGTTGTTTGGTGACATCGGCCGGCCGCTTGATGTGGACGGACGGGATGCCGTAAGCGCCCGCGAGTTTGCAGAAATCAGGGTTGCCGATGAGGTCCACGCCGGAGGTACGGTCTTCATAAAAGAGCTCCTGCCATTGGCGAACCATGCCGAGGTAGTGGTTGTTGAGCACCACAATCTTGATCGGCAGCTTGTGGATCGCCGCGGTGGCGAGTTCGAACAAGGTCATCTGGAAGCCGCCGTCGCCGGAAATGGAAATCACCATCTTGTCGGGGCAGGCGAGCTGCGCACCGATGGCCGCCGGAAAGCCGAAGCCCATGGTGCCGGCGCCGCCTGACGAGAGCCAGTGGTAAGACTCGTGGTTCTTGTAAAACTGCGCCGCCCACATTTGGTGTTGGCCGACGTCGGTGGAGACGATCGCCTTGCCTTCGGTGAGCTGATAGAGCTCGTCGATCACCTGCTGCATCCGCAGCCCGCCCTGTTTTTTGTAACTGAGAGGGTACTTTTTCTTGTAACCATCGAGCTTGGCAAGCCAGTCGGTGGTTTCCAGCGGGCCGATCTTCTCGTTGATCTCGGCCAAGACCGCCTTGGCGTCGCCGACGATCATGATGTCGGGCACCACCATTTTCCCGGCTTCCGCCGGGTCGATGTCGATGTGGATGACCTTGGCGTCCTTGCAGAATTTCGCCGGCTGGCCGATGATGCGGTCGTCGAAACGCGAACCGACGTTGATGAGCAGGTCGCACTCGACCATCGCCTTGTTGGCGTAGGCGGTGCCGTGCATGCCGAGCATGCCGAGGGACAGCGGGTGGTTTTCCGGGAAGACTCCCTTGCCGAGCAACGTGGAGGTCACCGGGCAACCCAGGGTTTCGGCCAGATACATCAGCTCTTTGTCCGCGCGGGCGATCATGCAGCCTTGGCCGGCCAGGATCACCGGGCGCTTGGCATTGGCGATGAGGGCGGCCGCTTCTTTGATTGCGCTCGGACAAATGTCGAAAGCGACTTCCGGGTTGTAGCCTGGCAAGTTGAAGGTCGGATTCATCTCGCCGCTGAACGCGCCTTGGGAAATGTCTTTCGGCACGTCGATCAAGACCGGACCGGGGCGGCCGGTGGTCGCGATGTGATAGGCCTCACGGGCGATCCGTGGCAGCGCGTTGGTGTCCTTGACCAAGTAGTTGTGCTTCACCACCGGAATGGTGATGCCGAAAATGTCCGCTTCTTGGAAAGCGTCCTTGCCGAGCATCCAAGTCACCGTCTGGCCGGTGATCACGATCATCGGCACGGAATCCATCATCGCCGTCATCAGGCCGGTGACGGTATTTCCCGCACCCGGGCCGGAAGTCACCAACACCGCGGCAGGCCTGCCGGTGGCGCGGGCATAGCCGTCGGCCATGTGCACGGCGCCTTGCTCGTGGCGCACCAGGATGAATTTCATCTTGGTTTTGACGGTCTCCAAAGCGTCGAAGATCGGGATCGCCGCGCCGCCGGAATAACCGAAAATGTATTCGATCCCGAGGTCATCGAGGGTTTTGATGAGCGCTTGTGCGCCGTCCATGTGCTCTTTACTCATAAAATTAGGGGTTGGGGCGAGAACTTAGGCACAACGGGCAAATGAGCAACTCGAAAATTAGGGTTTTTTTAGCAACTTCAGTAATTTAGTGACTCGGGTGAATCGAAAATGTGTCTCCGGGGCAAGCTTTGAAGCTTTCGCCCCGGCAATCCCAGAAACTATCAGACCAGCAACTTGAAAATCCCCCCCCCTCCCTGCCGTGTGAACCTCCCGATGTCATGAGTTCTCCCGACGACAACCACCACCACCGACGATGTGTCACATCGCCCACTTCTCATTCACTCTTCCCGTGCCGATCGCCGATCCTCAAACCGCGCCTTCCCACCTTGCCACTGCCAAATATTTAATATCTAAAATATTTTATTTTTGGGTTTGCCGGGTTAGCCGGATTTACCGGATTGCGCACGGGGAGTTTTCCGGGCAGATTCGCAGCGTTGGCAGCAATCCCGCACACCGCACCCGCCTCACGTGGAGACGGCCTCCTTTGGGTGACCGCGCTTGGGCTCTCCGTGCTTTTGAATGCCCTCATTCTCGTGGTGATCGGAGGCATCTCCTTGCATGACCAAATTTTCGATTCCCCGGCTGAAGTCGTTTCCACTCCCGAGCCACCCTCGGAAAATGTGGTGACGATCTTTCCTCAAACGGTGCTCCAAGTCCCGCAGGATGCCGCACTGGATAAGCCCCGCTTCGCGCGGACCTCGCCCGATCAAGCGGCAGCGAATCCCGAAAAACCTGCGTTCATCGGGGAACGGGATACCCAGGCGACCAGTGATCGCACGCCCGCTCCCAGCGCTCCGCCCCTTCCGTCCCAGGCAGGCGTTTCACCAAAAACTCCGGACGATCTCGAAACCACCGAGAGCGATTACCAAGAGGGGAAGATCGAACCCGCAGCCACTTCGCCAGCGACGCCGCCGGCCATCCCGCAGACTTCAACCACGGCTGCACAAACCGACCCGGTGCCCGCCGAGAACATGAGCCCCGGCCAAATCACCGAATCTCCCGCAGCCGAAACCAAACCCATCCCCCCGCCGCTCCGCGAACGGTTGATGGACGGGCCCAACCCGGTGGACATTCCCGTTCCGCGGGAACAACCGGAGCCGGAGAGCATCAAGGAGAAACCCGCTCCGCCTCCCCGCGGAGGGCAAGCCCAAGCCGACACCCAATCGAACGACACACCGAAGCCAACACCCCAGGCTCTTGCCAGAGACCCGAGCTTCAGCGGATTCCAGCGCAAGGCCGCCATTCAAGGTTCCATCTCGCGCAACGGCCGCAGCGCGCTCAATGTCGCGAACAGCCCCCTTGGCCGATATCAGGCCATCATCAGCCGCGCCGTCGAACAGGAATGGCAGCGCAACTGCGTCAGACACCGGGATTTCATCACGCCCGGATTTCTAACCGTCCGGTTTTTCGTCGAACCCAGCGGCCGGGTGCGCACGGTGCAGTTCGTGGGGGACATGGAAACCGGCGAAGTCCAGAAAGGCTTCACCCTCAACTCGATCCGCGACGCGGAAATCCCCGCCATGCCCCAGTCACTGCGGAAGGAATACGCCAGCGACCCCCTTGAACTCATCTTCAACTTCTACTTCTAACATACCCGCCATGATTGAAATTCCATCTCTGATTCCCACCATCACCACCTCCGGCGGCGTGCTCGTCGCTTGGGAGTTCCTTGAAAAGGGCGGCGTCTTCATGATTCCGCTGCTGGCGGCATCCGTCGTCGGCATGATGGCCATCCTCTACAAATTCCTCTCACTCTCCAGCAAGCGCGTCATTCCGCGATCGCTCGCCCGCGAGGTGATCCAGTTCCAAGACCGGATCACCACCGACCGTGTCGAACCCATTCTCAAGGAGTTTGAAAGAGGCGAAAGCACCCTCGCCCGCCTCTGCGCCGTCGCCCTCCGCCACCGTGGAAAATCCCAAGCGCAGATGACCCAAGCCGTCGAGGCCTCAGCCCGGGAGGAGACCGCCCATCTGCACGCCGGCATCGGCGTATTGGACATCGTCATCACCATCGCCCCGCTGTTGGGACTGCTCGGTACGGCTTCCGGATTGGTCACCATTTTCCAAGGCCTCGGGGAAACCACCGATCACCTCGCCATCGCGCGCGGCATCGCCAAGGCTCTCAATACCACCATCTTCGGCCTGTCCATCGCGGTCCCTTGCGTCATCGCCCACGGCTATTTTTCACGGCGCATTGAAATGCTGACGGCACGGCTCGAGTCGCTACTCTCCGATCTCACCCACGCCTGCCAGAAATCCAGCACCAACGCCTGATTTCATCATGCACTTTCACCGCCACCACCGCAAACGCGCCGAAGTGCCGATCGTTCCAATGATCGACATCCTTTTCATCCTCCTGGTCTTTTTCATCGTTTCCACCACTTTCAAAAAGCCGCGCGACATCCTGCGGATCCAACTGCCCACCGTCCACGAAATCCCGTCGGACCAAGTCACCGACACCCGCTCGATCATTGCCGTGGATGCGCTCGGCAACATCACCCTCGATTCCCTCGCCGTTCCGGAAGGTCTGTTGGAGTCCTATCTCGCTGCCTATCAGAAACAGAATCCCGGGCGGAAACTCGAACTGGAGGCCGATCGAAAACTCCCCCTCGAGCGGCTCCTCGGCGTTTGGGACTCCCTCACCAAGGCCGGAATCGAAATCAAGGATGTGCCGGCGCGGATCAAGCTCCCGCAGTCGTGATACCGGTT
>JBIPMR010000586.1:0-3456 GCA_044369025.1 Luteolibacter sp. | reverse complement strand
ACCGGCGTTTCTCCGGTTGTGGGTAGTCGCTGAGAAGCGCGTTGATCCACTCACGGCTAGTCGTGACATCCGTCAATTCAATGAAGGTCTCCTTGGATTCTGTAATCAGCCGGTAGTTCTGAATCTGGATTCGAAGCGGGCTTGTCTCACCCTTCAACTCAAGATCCAATTCGATGTTCTTATTTTGTGAGTCGATTTTGATGGTGGTCATTTTTCCGAGGTGTTGTTTGGCTTGGTTGAACCAGCCCATGACCGCTTGGCCAAGCAGGAGATCCTTGCCTTGTTTGAGAATGGGGATTGAAAACAGTGATGGAATATTCATGTGGGTGATGTGGATTGAAGTTTAATCGCCGAGCGCGAGCCTTTTCGGCGATGCGCTGAACGTCGCGGCTGGTTGCGGAGACCTCGTCCATGAGAAGTGTGGCCGCAGTGAGGATGACGGGGCTGGTGGATTTCATTTTCGGGGTGTCGGTGGTTGATGGGGAAATTGAGGACGGGCTGGTTTCCCCCGGCCAGCTGGGTTGAGGAGGGGAGCTGATGCACGGTGGCGGCGAAACCAACCTCATCCACCTTCTCATTCGGAGCAGGACTGGAAATCTCCCTCCAGTGATTGGCAAAAAGTTAAAATTCTTGGACGCGGAACCCGGTGTTCACAGCCTCAGGACGTCTCCGCCGCGATTACGTCGGCGTGATGCCCCAGGCACGGCGAAGCCAGTCATCAATCCGGCGAAAGCCGCATGATCTACCGGCGGCTCAAGCGGGCGATCGACAAGGTCGCCCTCCGGCTTTCTATCCTGCCCAAGAGCAAACTTGGCAAAGCCATCAGCTACGCCATCAACCGATGGCCTAACATTGAAACCTATCTTGCCGATGGCCGGGTGGAAATTTGCAATAACCTCGTTTATGCCGAGCGCGGCATAAGTGAGATTGGTGTCGATCTCGAGCACTCCCCGGCTGAGGCAGTGGCGAATTTTCGGCCACTGGTTGAGGGTGTAGTCGAGGGCTCTGGCGACGTTGCCGGCGGAACGGTGGCCCTGGCGGTGATCGAGGATGAAGCGGTGGAGTTCGTCGGCAATGGACAGGTCGCGGGCGCGCCGGATCAGCTCGCGGCAGGCGGGTTTGTTTCTCGATCTAATAGATGTGCTGGATGTAGGGGAAGACCGGTAGGGTGACTTCGGGGGCAGCGGGGCCGAGCTCGCTAAACTTGCGGCGGGCGTGGGCAAGGCAGCCGCCGTGGCGCACCCCGAACCTCGCGGCGAAGGTGTCGTAAACAATGTAGCCGTCGGTGTGGATGGGAGCCTCGAAGGCGATGGTGTGGGTGACTTGGTCGTAGCTGAGCATTTCCAACAGGTAATTACCGCCGCGCCCGGCGTGCCAGTCGAAATAACGGGTGCCGGCTGTGGGGTCGTGGTAGGCCCACAGGCGTCCCTCGGCGGTGGACCGTGGCCGGGGTCCTGATAGTCGATGCGAGTTTCTTCAATATCTAGCGTGCCGGCCTAGAGGAGCTCGGCGCGGATCCTCGCGCAGTTCGTCGTCGCGCACGACGATGCTGAGGGTATCAAAGCTTTTGCGCAGATCGCAGGGGCGGGTGGCCAGGCAGACCTTGACGCTGTGGGTGAGGATCATGATTGGGCGGGGCGTGCTGGATGGATGCGCAGGATGATTCCTCCGCCGAGTTCGACTTTGACGAGCGGACTGGTGGAGGCGGCGTGCCGGTGGGCTGGGGCTCCGAGTTCGAACTCGAGAAATGCCGGGGGGGCGGCCTTGAGTGGCGGAAAGGCGGAGGACCGTCGCTGCCAGTGGATGAACGTCTGGTAGGCTACCCGCGTTGGCGGCAGATTGCGGAGGCGCTTCCTTAGTGCTGTGCAAATTCCCGCATGATGCGGGCCTTTTCCTCGTCAGTGTGGCGTGTGCGTGACATGCCGCGAACCAAGCCCGGTGGGCGCGACGTCCGAGGCTTTTCAAACGGCGGACGCTCGGGTGATTACGATACTTTTGGCCATGTGACTGGAATAGAGATGCTGGACTTGGGCCAGAGCGAATTCAGGATTGTGGCCGGATTCTCGGAGCCAGCAGCCCACCACCGTGCCGGTCCTGCCGATGCCTCCCCAACAGTAGACCGCGGGGCTTGTCGGATGGATTCACGGATGGAATAAGGCGTAAAACTTTGGCAGCAAAAAAGAATTGCCTCATTGCCTCATTGCCTCATTGCCTCATTGCCTCATTGCCTCATTGCCTCATTGCCTCATTGCCTCGATGTCAAGGCGTCTTTAACCGGATCACCTCCGCGATAGATCAGTCAGAGAATGTTGGAATTTCCCATTTGTTGTGATCGATCCTTTAACAGTTAGAAAAAATTTCGAAAAAAGTATCGTCTAATCTCGCTCACCTGTTATTTCAAGTTCAATGAACACTAACTTGTCGATCGTCCGTGCCGTCGCCCGTGGCAAACTTGTCATCTCTGGAGATGTCGCCCGTCCCGCCGCGGACCCTTTCAATCTTAACAGCTGCTTTCTCGCCCACTCCCATGGCCACGTCGGCAAGATCGAAACCGACACTTCCCACCGCCACAAAATCAGGGTCAAACGGGCCAACGCCTTCAGAAGCGTCCGCAGCACGTTCGCTGAGATCAACGCTGCCCTCGCCTCGATTGTCAGCACCCAGTCGGACATCATCGGAACGCTAAATCCCGAAGCCACCTGTGGCGGCCGCGGGATCATTTGGAGATAGTGTAAAATCATTCGCCTCGCCTTTTTCGAATCGATGAAAACGTGGAGGAGAGGCTGCAGATAAATCTCCATCATGGTGACGGATGCGTCACGAGATCTGCAAGATTCGGAAATGTATTCTTCCCTGCCCCTTCGTTTCCATGCTGTCCGCCCGATAATCAAATGGCCAAGATCCGAATTCATTTAAACTGTTCCGAAATCCCTGCAGGCATTACCGGCGCGCTGTCAAAGGCCCCATCAGAAGGCATCCGGAAAGAATTCGAATCAGATACGGAGGCATCCGCCCTCCGCGAGAAGGTTCTTTCTCTCGAACACGATAATGCGGCGCTCCGGGGGGAAATCGCGCTGCTAAGACGAAGTCTTGGGCAGGAAAACAACATATTGCCGCCTTCGAAAGCTTTGAACCCACACCTACCGGACTGATTCCAGCCACAAAATGACAACAGAAGACATAATCACGAGGGGAAATAGACTGAAAACCTGGTACTGGGAAAACGGACACACTCGGCAGGGCCTCTGGAGCCTAGACCGTGGGGGGTGGCTTGATTCACTCCACCGGGTGACAGCGGAAGCAGAGGCTATCAAAAAGGCCGCCGAAGGACGCAAACCCGCGGTGGCGGTGTGGGGCCCCTCCGCCAGCGGCAAATCCACCTTCCTTAATACCTATCTGAAAGGCGAGGCCGACGAGAGCGGCAACGGCAGTGCGATTCAGTGGGATAAGAATTTT
>JBIPMR010000585.1:0-3457 GCA_044369025.1 Luteolibacter sp. | reverse complement strand
CCGGATATCGCTTCGCACGGCTTGCGCAAAGGGGTTTCAAACCCCTTCTCCACATCGATGGCCGCCGAGGCGACTGAGACGCGGGATTGGCGGTCGGGAAGCTGGCTGATGGAGAGGGTGAACGGGGTGAGCGTGGCCAGTGCCATACGCCCGGCGGCGAGGCAATGGAGCAGGTTGTCCTTCTGGCGGTTGAGGGCGTGGAGGAAAAACAGGATCCCGTTGCTGACTCTGATCTGTGCCCAAGCGGGCACTTGCAACGGCAGCTCGCCGATACGAGCCAATTCAGCCGCCGTTCGATGGGAGAGGCCGCGGACTGCGGGACCTTTGCAGCCGGACTAAATCCCCTATCCTCTCCCCTCGTCAATCCCTCGGAGTTGTTCCAATTTCCCTTCGGGCGCAGGTGATAAATCGGCCATCACAAGACCGTAACGCCCCACCGAAACCCACTCCGCACATCCACGCCATGCACCCGAATTCACCCGTCCAGATTTCCCGCCGTTCGTTCATCCGCCGCTGTTCCGCGACGGCCGCCGCCACCGGTTTGCCGCTGTGGTTTGTCGAGCGCGAACTGGCACGCGCCGAAGAGCCGGTGAAACCCGTTAGCCCGAACGACCGCCCGTCCATCGCGCTGGTCGGCTGCGGCGGCATGGGCATGGGCGATGCCAGGAATTCCCAGCGCTTCGCCGACATCGTGGCCGTCTGCGATGTGGACCAGCAGCACGTCGACCGCGCGGCCGGCGTTTTCACCAAGGGTGGCAAGGTTCCCGAAAAGTTCACCGATTTCCGCAAACTGATGGAGCGCAAGGACATTCAGGTGGTCATCAACGGCACCCCGGACCACTGGCACAGCCTGATCAACATCGCCGCCGCCAACGCGAAAAAAGACATCTACTCGGAAAAGCCGCTGACCCTCACCATCGACGAGGGCAAACACGTTGTTAGAGCAGTACGCGAAAACAAAGTCGTCCTGCAAACCGGCACCCAGCAGCGCAGCAGCGAGCGTTTCCGCATGGCCTGCGAACTGGTTAGAAACGGCCGCATCGGCAAGCTCAAGGAGGTTTCCGTCTGGCTGCCCGCCGGTCTGCGTGGTGGACCGTTCCCCGCCGAGCCCGTTCCGGCCCAGCTCAACTGGGATTTCTGGCAGGGCCAGGCCCCGGCGGCCGAATACACGTCCGAGCGCTGCCACGTGAAATTCCGCAATTGGTATGACTACTCCGGCGGCACCATGACCGACTGGGGCGCGCACCACATGGACATCGGGTATTGGGCGGTCGGCCTGCCCGCGCCCACCCGCGTGGAAAGCAAGTCACTCGCCACCCTCGTCCCCGGCGGCTACACCACGCCCAGCGAATACGAGGTGAAATTCACCTACCCTAACGGCGTGATCTTCAACGTCCGCACCACCGCCGACGACAGCCCCTTCGGCGCCGTGATCAATCCGGAAGGCCAGCGCAACGGCATCCGCTTCGAAGGCAGCGACGGCTGGATCTGGGTGAGCCGTGAGAAAATCGAGGCCACCGATCGCGAAATGCTTTCCAAGCCGCTGCCGGACGACGCCGAGCACCTCTACGTGAGCAACGACCACCGCGCCAATTTCTTCGAATGCATCCGCTCGCGCAAGGACCCGATCTGCGATGTGGAAATCGGCCACCGTTCCGCCACCGTCTGCCACCTCGGTGCCATTTCGCTGCGCACCGGCAAGACCCTCGAGTGGGATCCGGAAAAAGAAATCTTCACCGGCGAGCATGCCGCGGAAGCCAACAGCCACATCGCCCGCGAAATGCGCAAGCCCTACGACTACGATTTCGTAAGCTGATAGGATTCTATCGAAGAGCGGTAATCGCGAATTCTTCGATTAGCCGGTGCCGTTAGCCACCGCATCTCGATAGAAGAATCCCAGCGCCCGTCAAGGCATGCGCGTCAAGTTAAGCGGGTGATCCACCCAGACGAAGTCCTCCCGGGACCGCGAGTTTCAAACTCGCCGCCCATGGGACGAGAAAGAAAAAGCCCGAAGGACATCCCTTTCTCACCTCATGGTCATGCGAGTCGCAGACTCGCGTTCCCAGGGCGCCCGCTCTTGAAATGACGCCATTGGCTAATTTCCCTTGGTCTCCGCTCCTTATTCCACCAATTCCCAAAGCCTCCCTAACCATGAACCTCGACTCCGATTCCGAATCCCACTGGGCACCGCTTTTCATCACTCTGCTAGAACGGCACACCGTGGCCGATGCGGCGCATGACCTCGAACACCTCCGCCGGGTGGTGACCAATGCCCGGCGGTTAGCGACAGCGGAAGGCGCGGATTGGGAGGTGGTGATGCCGGCGGCGTGGCTGCATGATTGTGTGGTGGTGCCGAAGTCGTCGCCGGACCGCAAACAGGCGTCGCGGCTGGCGGCGGCGCAGGCGGCGGCATGGTTGATCGATCACGCGTGGCCGTTCGGGAAAATCGATGGAATCGCGCATGCGATCGAGGCCCACAGTTTTTCCGCCGGGATCGTGCCGCGCACGCTGGAGGCGCGGGTGTTGCAGGACGCCGACCGGCTCGATGCGTTAGGCGCGGTGGGGCTGGCCCGGACCCTGATGCTGGGAGCGGAGATGAAACGCGAGTTTTACGCTGCGGCGGATCCGTTCTGCGAATCCCGGCCGGCGGATGATTCGGTCTACACGCTCGATCACCTTTATTGCAAACTCCTCACGCTGGAAGGAACCATGCAGACGCCCTCCGGAAAATCCGAAGCCGGACGGCGGACGGTTTTCCTAACACACTTCCTCGACCAGCTGCGGGATGAGATCGCGGGTTAAGGATTCTTCGGTCCCAACGGGACCTTTCATACCAGCCCGGCACGCAGTGCCGGGTGGATGGCATGGGCATGGGCATCTCTCCAGCATGAAGCGTCCCTTCAGGACGCGTGGATCCTGAGGTATCCAGACCCGGCACGGCGTGCCGGGCTGTGATGATCCGTTCCGTTGGGACGAAGAGCGAATGATTGGAACAATCTCAAACGATCCAGCCCCGGGTGACATCGTAAACATACCAATCTTCGAGCTTCTTGCGCGCCCACGGGTTTTTCCGCAGGAAGGTGAGGCTGGACTTGATGGTGGGATCGAACATGAAGCAGCGGATGGGAATGCGGTGGCTCATTTCCTCCCAGCCATGGCGATCGACAACGGCACGCAACACCGTTTCCAAGGTCACGCCGTGGAGCGGATCGTTCGGGTGGGAGGAAGAGTCTGACATCTGGCCGCGAAACTAGAGCGGTGGAACGGGCGAGTCGAGGGCGAAGGAAATCGCCGCCTTGCAGCCGGCCGGGTTTCCGACAAGGCTGGGCCATGGAACGCGAGGATCTGCCATTGGACCGCCAGCTGCGACAGGAAATCCTGTTTGCGCGCGAGCGGGTGTATCGCTTCGGCAAGGCGACGCCGCTGGAGCGCCTGGATCTGCCCGGGCCGGGACCGG
>JBIPMR010000584.1:0-3460 GCA_044369025.1 Luteolibacter sp. | reverse complement strand
GAAACGAGCGCCAGAAACAGCAGCAGGGCGCAGGACCCGAGCAGCACGAAAAGCACGAAATCAGCGAGCGTCAGGTCCATCGGCGGGTTGGTTGCTGAATCCTACGGCCACGGCGATCCAGCGGAAGGCGTCGCCGTCGGCGGCTTGGAAGCGGATGCTTTGAAGCCAGTTTGAAAGTTCCAGCGCCCCGGCCTCGCCGCCGTTTGCGAGCGACACGCATTCGACCACGCCGCCTTCGGGATTGAGCCGGACGAGGAACCGCCAGGTCGCCGCGGTCATCGGCCCGTCCACGGTGCCGGCGAAGGGCGGCAATTGCGCGGGAATCTGCCCCGGCGCAATCCCGGAAAGCGGGTAAAGCGTGGGCGCGAGTTTCATTTTTGCGGGATCCGGCGCAGCGCGGAGGACCGGCGTGCGTTTCGGGAAAACCGGCCGGCCTTTGCTGGCGAGTTCCAGCGCGGGGATTTTGTCATCCAGCGGCAGTTCCCGCAGCGCCGGGACATACGGCGGGCTGGCAGCCGCCCGCGCTTCCGCCATGGCGGCGGCTTCCATCGTGGCCAGCCCTTCCCACTGCGACGGTTGGAAGCGCGACGGGAACGGCCCGCCTTCCTGCGCCCGCAGGGCCAACGCGCGGCCTTGCTCGTCGTTCGTGAGGTAAATCATCGAGGCTTTGCGCGGTGCCATCGGCTGGGGGACCGCGATTTTCACCCTCAAAGTTCCCAGCAAAACCGCCGTGGCCAGCGACACCAAGGCGATGGCCGCCAGGGTGGAGAAATACGTGCGGGTGCGGCCACGCCAGACAAACACCCACTCGGGAGGTGTCGTCGGCTGGTAGGACTTGGTGGCGGCGCTGGCCATGGCTCAGGGATCGGTTTTCGGCACCGTCGCTTGGTTTTCCCCGGCGTTTTTACCGACGATCGCCAGGCGGAAACCTTGACCTAGAACCAGCTCCGTCACTTCGCGTTCGACTCCCACCGGGGTGCCGGTGTCGGTTTGCAAAAGCACGATCGCCTTGGTCGAGGCCCCTTCGGCGTGGAGTTTTTCAAGGCGCGCTGAAAGCTCGGAAATCGTCACCGGATCGCGGCCGAAATGGATGCGTGGCGTGGGTTCGCCCGGTCCCAGCGTGACCACCAGCGCGTCCTGGTAGCGCTGCATTTGAAAGCGCGACGGCGGCAACTCGACCGCCACTCCCGATTGCAGGACCAGCGAGGGGCCGAGCAGGAAGAAGAACATCATCAGCGCGAACAAATTGAGGATCGGCAAGGCATGCAACAGCCCCGGGCGCTCGGGCAAGGTCATCACCAGTTTCATTTCGCGGGCTCCTTGTGGGGTTTCACAGGCTTTTTCCCGTGGGTCACCTCGCCCCGGAACGGCGCGAATTCCTCCTCCTCGCGCGCATCCGCGATCAGGTGCACCATTTCAATGCCCGCGCGCTCGATGCGATGGACCAGCCGCGTCGCCCGCCCGAGGAAATACAGGTAAAACAGGTAAAGCGGCACCGCCACCGTCAGCCCGAGCACCGAGGTGATCAACGCGGCAAACACGCCACCCGAAAGCTCGGCAGGCCCGGTGAAACCACCTTGTTCGCTGACTTTTTGGAAAGTTTCGAGCATCCCGACCATCGTGCCAAGCAGCCCGATCAAGGGAGCCAGCAAGGCGGCACCGAGGATCGCCCGGATGTTTTTCTCGATGCGCGGGACTTCGAGCTGCCCGGCTTCCTGGACCACATCGCGCAGATCGGAGCGGCTCAAATAATAACGCAGCAGCGCGGCATGGGCGACCCGCGCCACCGGACCGGGTGCGCGCGCCGCTTCGTGCAACGCCTCGGCAAAGGCCCTGCGGCGGATGTGGTGGGACAGCCCGACCAGCAAATCACCCACGTTGATCCGCGACCGATGGAAGAAAAACAAGCGCTCCACCACACAGACCGCGCCGAAAAACGCCAATCCGAGCAACACCCAGACCAAGGGACCGCCCTGCTCGATCATGCCAGAAGGTTCCATCAATGCCAAAGTCATGGGGGAAAAACTAAGCGCGGCTTGAACACGCTGGCGAGCAACAAAAGTCGTGTGGGACCGGACGACTTTTTCGGCTTTCCACCATTTGCCCGCCCACCCCATCATCGCGCCATGCTTCAGAACACGTCCGCCCTCAAAAAACTTCTGCTCGAAAAATCCGTCCGCACCGGGACCTTCACCCTCGCCTCCGGAAAACAGAGCGACCTCTACATCGATTGCCGCGTCACCGCGCTCGATCCGTTCGGCGCGCTGCTCATCGGCGACCTGGGCTGGCATGCGGTGCGTTCGAAAATCCATTCGGAGCATCTCAAAATCGACGCCATCGGCGGCATGACGCTCGGCGCGGATCCGATTTCACTGGCGGTCGGCATGGCTTCCGCCACCAAGCACCCGGACGAAACCCTCCAGGTTTTCACCGTCCGCAAGGAACCCAAAGGCCACGGCGCGGGCAAACAAATCGAAGGCAATTTCAAATCCGGCGACACCGTGATCGTCGTCGATGACGTGATCACCACCGGCGGTTCGACGCTCAAGGCGATCGACGCGATCGAGCGCGAGGGCGGCAAAGTCGCTTTCGCGCTGGTCCTCGTGGATCGCGAAGAAGGCGGCCGGCAAGCCATCGAAGAGCGTGGCATCCACGTCATCTCGCTGTTCACCCGGACCTCACTGCTGGACTAGATCCGGCCGAGCACGTCGCTGAAGACGGTCAAGGTGTCGTCCAAATCGGCTTCGGTGTGGGCGAGCGACAGGAAGCCGGTTTCGTAGGGCGAGGGTGCCAGATAGATGCCCTCGTGGAGGCAGCCCCAGAAGAACTTTTTGAAGAACTCGAGGTCCTGCTTCATCACGTCCGAGACGTTGACGATTTCGCGGTCGGTGAAAAACAGGCAGAACATCGAACCGGCGCGGTTGAAGCGGTAAGGCACGCCTTTTCCGCGCAGGAGTTGGTGCACGCCTTTTTCAAAATGCGCGCCCAACGCGTCGAGCCGGGCGAAACCCGAGTGGTTTTCCAACTCGCGCAGCTGCGCCAAGCCCGCCGCCATCGCCAGCGGGTTGCCGCTGAGCGTGCCTGCCTGATAGACCGGGCCGAGCGGCGCGAGGAAATCCATCACATCCGCCCGCCCGCCGAAGGCCCCGACCGGGAGCCCGCCGCCAATGACTTTGCCGAAACAGCTCAGATCGGGTGTCAGGTTTTCCAACCCCTGCACGCCCGCCTTGCCGAGACGGAAGCCGGTCATGACCTCGTCGAAGATGAGCAGCGCGCCGTATTTGCGGGTGATCGAAGTGAGCAGCTCCAGATAGCCCGGCTTCGGAAACACCAGCCCGGCATTCGCGGGGTAGGATTCCACGATGATCGCGGCGATGGTTTCACCGCGCGCGGCAAAGAGTTTTTCCAGGGCTTCCGGGTCGTTGTAAGGCAGCACGAGGGTTTTTTCCGCAAACGCCTT
>JBIPMR010000583.1:0-3463 GCA_044369025.1 Luteolibacter sp. | reverse complement strand
AGTTTCATGGGAAATTTCTTAGCATGGAAAAATCCACTTGCAAGAATAACTATGTGGCTATACAGTAATTCCAATTCCAACCACCTCATGAAAATTCAAGCCAATCAACTCAACACCGCCCTCCAATCCGGCAAGCGCACCGCGCTCATCGACGTCCGCACGCCCGCCGAGCATGGGGAAATCCACATTGAAGGCTCCCAACTGATGCCACTCGACCGGCTCGATCCCGCGGCCGTGAAAGCCGTCGCCGCCCAGGCCGAGCAGTGCGTCATCATCTGCCGCAGCGGCAAACGCGCGGAGCAGGCCTATCAGAAACTCGCCGCGGCCGGTTGTGAAAACATCGCCGTTCTCGACGGCGGCGTCACCGCCTGGGAAAGCGCCGGCTTCCCGGTGAACCGCGGCAAAAAGGCGGTTTCCCTCGAGCGCCAGGTGCGCATCGCCGCCGGCTTGCTGGTCGTCACCGGCGTCGCCCTCGGCACCTGGGTGCATCCCGGCTTCTACGGCATCAGCGCCTTTGTCGGTGCCGGACTCGTTTTCGCCGGCGTCACCGATTGGTGCGGCATGGCGATGGTGCTCGCCAAAATGCCCTGGAACCAGCGCTCCGGCACCCAGTGCGTCGGCAATTCCTGTTCGGTCTGACATCCAGCAATCCCCACCGCCATGTTTTTACGCCAAATCACCGATTCCTCACTCGCGCAAAACGCCTACCTCATCGGCTGCCAACGCACGGGTGAGGCCGTCATCATCGACCCCGAGCGCGACCTCGACCGCTATTTCCAGGTGGCCGGGGAAAACAACCTGCGCATCACCGCCGTCGCCGACACCCACATCCACGCCGACTACCTGAGCGGCGCGCGCGAGCTGGTCGAGCGCCACCAGGCGACCGCCTATCTCTCCGAAGAAGGCGGCCCGGACTGGCAGTTCGAGTGGGCGAAGGGCAATCCGCACGCCCGTTTTCTCAAACACGGCGACGTCTTCAAAGTCGGAAACATCGAACTCAAGGCGGTCCTCACACCCGGCCACACGCCCGAGCACATGAGCTTCCTGGTCACCGACCTGGGCGGCGGCGCCGACGAGCCGATGGCCTTTCTAACCGGTGATTTCATCTTCGTCGGTGATGTCGGCCGGCCGGACCTCTTGGAAAGTGCCGCCGGCCAGGCCGGCGTGATGGAGCCCAGCGCCCGCACCCTCTATGCCAGCCTCCGCGCGACCGCAAACCTGTCAGATCACCTCCAGATCCTCCCCGCCCACGGCGCGGGCAGCGCCTGCGGCAAGGCCCTCGGCGCCATTCCTAACAGCGTCCTGGGCTACGAGCGGAAATTCAACCCCGCCTTCCGCGAAGCACTGGCCGCAGGCGAGGATCAATTCGTCAAAAGCATCCTCGCCGGACAACCCGAACCGCCGCGCTACTTCGCCCGCATGAAGCGCGACAACAAACTCGGCCCCGCCTTGCTCGCCGATGGCCGGCTCCCGCAGCCGCAACGCATCAACACCGCCGCCCTCGGCGCATGGATCGGCCAGCCGGGGACCGCCATTCTCGATCTGCGCGGGGACCGCGTCGCCTTCGCCGCAAACCACCTCACAGGCTCGCTCTTCGCCCCTCCGGCCGGCGGCAAACTCTCCGTCGCCGCCGGCTCCTACCTCGATGAGACCGCCCGCATCCTGTTAGTCGTGGAGGCCCCGTCCCAGGTCGATGACGCCGTCCGCCAACTGGTCCGCATCGGCCTCGACCAAGTGGATGCATGGATCCCCGCCGCTGAGGCGCTTTCCGCAGCGGATTCCACCGCCAGCTATCCCCGCATCGCCGCCAGCCAACTCCCCGCCGGGGCCACCGTGCTCGATGTGCGCGGTGCCGACGAATTCGCCGCCAGCCACGTCAAAGGAGCCAAAAACATCGCCTACACCCGCCTCGCCGCGCGGCTGGACGAAGTGCCCGCCGGATCGCCGCTCCACGTCCACTGCGCCAGCGGACTGCGCGCCGCCATCGCCTCCGCCTACCTCGCCAGCCTCGGCCGCGAGGTCATCCACGTCGATGGTTCGTTCGCGGAAATTCCGGCGATCCTGAAATCCTAACATCATGAACCCGCTCGCCCTGTTAGGTGCGGTGGCCATCGGCCTCTCGCTCGGCCTCACCGGCGCCGGCGGCAGCATCCTGACGCTGCCGGTGCTCGTCCACCTCGCCGGCATCGCGCCGCGCGAGGCGGTCGGGCTGAGCCTGTTGGTCGTCGGTAGCGCCGCGCTCGTCGGCGCCTGGCAGCGCGCCAGGGTGGGGGAGATGCATTTCAAAGCCGCCGGCATGTTTGTGGTTTCCGGGATGATCGGCGCGACTTTGGGCGCGCGCCTGACCCATTTGATTTCGCCCGCGGCCCTCATGATCACCTTTGCGGCGCTGATGGTCGTGGTCGGTGTGAAAATGTTGGTTCCCGCGCAAGGCGGCCCGCAGCCGGAGCCCGAATGCCGCCCGCTGCGCTGCCTGCTCGCCGGTGGCGGCGTCGGCATCCTCACCGGATTCCTCGGGGTGGGCGGCGGCTTCCTGCTGATGCCCGCCCTCGTCAAATTCGCCCGCCTGCCGCTGCGGGTGGCCACCGGCACCTCGCTGGCCATCATCGCCTGCAACTCGGCCGCCGGATTTGTCGGCCACCTCGGCGAAACCCCCACCCGCTGGCTGCTCGCGGGAGTTTTCGCCGCCATCGCCGCCGCCGGCGTGCTGGCCGGCGGCAAACTGGCCTCCCGGATTCCCGACCAAACCCTGCGCAAGGCATTCGCCGCCCTAGTCCTGCTGACCGCCGCCTTCGTCCTCTGGAAAGCCTGGCAACCGGGGCTGTGAGCGCATCGGGTGCCGATGATCGGGATGACGGGAATTTTTTTCGGAACCGTGGCATGTTTTCCCTTGTCAAACCCGCCCCCCCTCCTCATACCTCCGCCCCCGCGACAAGCGGAATGGGTAGATGCCCGAGTGGCTAAAGGGGGCAGACTGTAAATCTGCTAGCGAAAGCTTACGTTGGTTCGAATCCATCTCTACCCACCATCTTCATTTTCAATGACTTAGGGGGCCGAAAGGCTCATTTTTTGTTAGGGCGGGAAAAGCCTCTTCCGGCAGTTTTCCGGCAGTTTCGAACCGAACCTTCTCGGACTGGATTTAATCTTTGGTCCATGAAGGAACAAAGTCCGCATGACGGTAGGTGCGGTTTCCAAGTGTTCCCTCGTCGCTTGAACCCGGGTTCCCACCGCTTGGGGCACGCCATCACGACCCACGGCTCCTGTCTCGCATGAACGAGCACGCTTGGGTAGTCTGGCACACGATCAGAGATACTCGCGCAGTAGCTTTTCCACAAGCGGCGACAACTTGCCACCCCACTTGGCGAGTGCTGCCCTCAATGTCGTCTCGTCGATCGACACGGATGTCTTGATCTTGGTCTGTCCCGACGGTCTTCCTGCACCGGGGCGTGCGCCGCCTCGATTT
>JBIPMR010000582.1:0-3466 GCA_044369025.1 Luteolibacter sp. | reverse complement strand
CGCGCCCGGCCGCGGGTTTTCAGGGTGGCGAGGGCGGCGTCCAACGCTTCCACGGCGGCCTTGCACGCGGCGGGGTCGGCAGGGAGCTTTTCAAAAACCGCGCCGGTGAGCAGCGCGTGATCGGCGAGATAGTCCGCCGCCATTTCCTGATAGACATCCATCCACCCGGCATCCGGCGGAAGCTTCGCCTCGGCGACGGCGGCGAAATATCCGGCAGCCTCGGCGAGCACGCCCTGCTCCCAGTTCTTGAGTCCGGCGAGCATCCAGCCCATCACCGCCGGAGCGTCCGCAGTCCGCGATTCCGCAGGGATGGCGGGCAATCCGCGCAAGGCGCCCAAGGTCCGCGCCAAGTCCTTGCCGATGGGCGCGGATTCTTCGGGAATCGATGAAACATGCTTCTGGCTCGCCCGCGCCAGGCGCAGGGCGTGGGCCGGCTTGCCGTCCAGATAGGCCGCCGCGACCGCCTCGATTCCGGCCCAGGTGCGGGTGGGTTCCTGGACGGCCGGATTTTCGCTGAGCAGGGTGAATTGCCGGGCCGCATTTTCAAAATCCCGGGCCGCCACCGCGGCGCGGGCCTCGCGGTAGTTTTTCGCGATATCGATGGAGGCGGCCTCTTCGGGAATGATCGGCACGGCGTCGCGCACCACCGGTTTCACCACCACTTTTGCAGGCGGCTTGCGGGTGGCCCACCAGGTTCCGGCACCGATGGCTGCTGCTAGAACCAAGGCGATCCCGCCAAAGAGAAGCCACTCGCGGCGCTTGCGCTGCGCACGCCGGCGCGAAATCGTCTGGGAAACTTCCGCTGCACTCGGAGCACCGTTTTTCAGGTATTTCCGCGCCGCCTCCAACTGCGTGATCAGCTCATCATACGAACTGTAACGGCCCTTGGGATCGTAGGCCATCGCGCGCTCGATGATCTTGCAGGTTTCCGCGGAAATCCAGGGAGCGGCCTTGCTCAGCGGGATGACCTTGCGCTTGGCCTCGCGCAAGCGATCCGTGGCCATCGTTTCCTCACCGCACGAAGGCTGGCCGGCGAGCGCATGATAGACGGTCGCGCCGAAGGCATAGATGTCGGAGCGGAAATCCTCGGGAAAACCTTCGATCGTCTCAGGCGGCACATAGTAGGGCGTCGCCCACAATTCGGTGGCCTGCGCCTTGCCGCCATGAGTCACCAGCGCCAGCCCGAAATCGACGATCTTGGCGCGGCCCTCGGCATCCAACAAGATATTGCCCGGCTTCACATCGCGGTGGATCAGGCCGGCGGAATGGGCGGCCTTGAGTCCCTGCGCCACCTCGATCGCCAGCGGCAGCATTTCCTCCTCGGGGATTTTCCCGCGCTCGCGGATTTGGTGTTCGAAGTGACCGCCCGGCACCAACTCCATGGCGATGTAAAACCGCCCGAAAGCCCGGCCCGTCCTCAGCACGCGGACGACGTGCGGATGGCTGAAAGACGCCGTGATCCGCGCCTCTTCTTCGAAAGCGGTGATGCGGCGCTCATCGGCGGAATACTCCTCGCTGAGGATCTTCAACGCCACTTCGCGGCCCAACGTGTTGTCCTGCGCCACAAACACCATGCTCATCCCGCCGATCGCGTGGCGGCGGACCAGCGTGTAGGGACCGAATTCCCGTTTCACCCGGGTGTGCTTGCCGCAACTCGGGCAGCCGACGTTGGAAAATGGTGCCACCGCCGCCACATTCATCGCGCCCCCGCACGATTGGCAGTAGGCGATGGAGTCGGACGGCAAAGGCATGGGAGGAAACTACCGATCCATTGACGGCCTGCAAACTTGAAACTTACGCAGGTTCACCAACCGCCCGCGTCGCGCAGGTCTTCGAATTTGGGGTCATAGATGTTGAACTCGATGCGGTTGAAGGCGGCGATTTTAAACTCGGCGGCGCCGAAATTCTGGTTGGTGCCTTTGAGCGTGCCGTCACCGACGCCTTCGAGGCGGAAGACCACCGACGAGCCGTCGGGAAACCAGCCGCGGACATCGCCGTTTTCGCGTTTGCAGCGTTCGAGGTCCACCGCTTTGAGGGCGACGGATTTCAACATTTCCACCGGCAGCCGGACGTCCTTGAAAGGAGTCTTGATGGTGATCAGATCCTTCTCGATCGCCAGCACCTCGCCGGCGATGCTGTCGCCGTTGCGCAGCAGCATGCGGCCCTTCTCCAGCTTTTCGGGAGGCGCGGATTCCGTCTCATCCATCATTTCCTGAATCCCGAACTGGCGGAAACCACCGGCGGCCGCGGGCTCGGGCATTTGATCGATCACCCCGTCCCAAGGCCCGACGGCGATGCGGGAAATGCGCAGCGGCGAGGTGTTCATGGCGGCGAAATGAAGGCCGCGCTCGTGTTTGGTCTGGGCGAAATTCGGGTCGGTCCAGACCTCGATGATCTTGCCATCGACGAAGACGCAGACTTTCCCGGTCTTGAGGCTGGCGCGGATCTCGATGCGGGCTTTTTCGTTTTCCTGCAGCGCGAAGGCGTTGGTGCTGCGGCCGAGCGACATCTGGTTGCCGCTGTTCTGGACGAAAATGGAACGCTGCTGGAAGGTCATCATGTAGCCGTTAGACGGATTGTCCTTGGTCACATCATCGGAGAACAAACTCACCTTGAGCGAGAACTGCCCGCGCCACGCCGCATCGAAGGCGATGCTGCATTCTTCGGGCAGATCGAGAACGCGGCCGATGCCGCCGGCGGCGTCGGACCGGAACGATGAATCCCGATAGGTCCACGCCGGAGGATCCTCGTTTTGTTTCCAGCCCCCGATCCCGTCGGGCCCCTGATAGGTCAGGACCGGCCGTTCGTCGATGCGGATTCCGGTGACCATCACCCGCCGGAACTTCATGCGCCCGGCGAACCAGGTGTCGAGTTCGACGGCGTCGTCGGAAACTCCCGCGAGCTGGCCGCGGATGGTGTCGCCATTGGTGAGCGAGAGCGTGGCCTCATGCTTCGCGGGGTTGTCCGGGTGCGCGGGAGCGAGTGTTAGATCGAGCACGTTGCGCAGGAAAAACGGGGTGGGCTTTTCCAGAATCGGCGAATTCCAGAGCAGCCGGTCGGTGTCCAGGGATTCCAGGTTCCCGGAAAGCTGGTCACCGTTGGAGAAGCGCACGACCGACTCGGCGCTCTGGGCCGGCAGGGCGGGCGCGAGCATGGCAAGGGCGATGAATGGAAAGAGGGATCTCATTTTTCAGGTTCGCCGGGGGTTGCGGTGGTGGGACGCTCCATCGCCGTGACGCCGGAGCGGCGGAGGGTGAGCGGCCCTAACAAAGGGTGGACCGCGGTGACGGTGGTCTCCGTGAAGGAGCAGGAGGAAACCCGCAGCGAGCCGTTTTCCTGCAGCCGGAGCACGAAGGGGTTGCCGTCTTTTTTCACCTCCGGGCCATCCGCCGCCGCGAAAAAGATGGTGGAGACATCCGTTTCCAGCAGCTCCAGCGGCTCCTCTTGAAAATCGCTCTTGAAGGAA
>JBIPMR010000061.1:0-10619 GCA_044369025.1 Luteolibacter sp. | reverse complement strand
GTCGTTCCCGGCACCTACAATTTCACTCCACCCCCAGTCGGCACCCGCATCGGCCAAACACTCACGGTGATCGACACCGGCACGCTTTATATCTGGACCGGCTCCACTTGGGCCGAACTCGCCCTAGCATAACATGAGCGCCATTCCCATACAAATCGACTTATCGCCCACTACCGCTGGCGACAAATGGCATGGAATCGCCTCCATTGGCCCGGTAATCATCGACGACGCGCAGCCAGCGTTGCCACTTACCCGCGTCAAGATGCAGTTCCGTCGCAACGGCAGGCTTGGCGCGACCTTCGACAGCAAATTAGGCAACAGCTTTTCCATCGTCATCTCCAACGCCACCACATGGCTGGCACACATTCCCGAATCGCAACCTCTTCCGCTCGAAGCTGGGGTGTGGCAGTGGGACATGGAGTTCTGGGCCGGGACTGACGCCGCGCCTCTGACATTTTATCGCGGAACACTAACCGTCATGCCCGAAACCACCAAATGAGCATCCACATCACACAAATCGAAATCACCGCGCCGTTCACGCAGGCGCGAGATGCTTATCAGCTCGCGCTTGCCAATGGCTTTGATGGCACGCTGAACCAATGGCTCGAATCCCAGAACGAAGCCGCCACCTTCGCCGCCGCCGCAGAAGCATCCAAAGTGGTTGCGACTACAAAAGCAACCGAGGCCGCATCCAGCGCCACCTCTGCCGCTACATCCTCATCGACCGCTACCACAAAAGCGGACATCGCCACCACCAAAGCAAATGAGGCGACAAACAGTGCGACCGCAGCAAGCGCCTCTGCGGCATCCGCAAGCACCTCGGCAAGCACGGCCACCACGCAAGCCGGAATTGCGACGACAAAAGCAAGCGAAGCGGCAGCAAGCGCCAGCTCCGCGTCGGCTGCGGATTCCGAGGCCACCACGCAAGCCGGAATCGCCACCGCCGAAGCCGCCGCCGCCTCCGATTCGGCAAACAACGCCACCGCATCGGCAAGCACCGCCACGACTAAAGCCAGCGAAGCAGGGACCAGCGCGAGCAATGCCGCCACTTCAGCGATAAACGCCGCCGCCAGCGCCATCACCGCCGCAAATGCTTCCCGCCTGACCGCTGGGACTACTACTACCGGAGCGCCGGGATCAACCGCCGCCGTCGCTATTACTGGAGTGGCCGGGGCGCAGGTGCTCAATCTGACCGTGCCACAGGGACCTATCGGCGCAACCGGAGCAACCGGCTCGACCGGAGCAACCGGAGCAACCGGAGCGACAGGACCACAGGGACTAATCGGCGCAACAGGAGCGCAAGGCATCCAAGGCATTCAGGGCATCCAAGGCATTCAGGGCGTCGGCCCCGTAACAGTCGCCGATCTAGCCCCGGCATCGCCGACCGATGGAATGCTGTGGCTTGGATTGTGGAGTGAAGTCTTATCCGTTTACAGCACCGCAAAAGGCCGTTGGGTTATTCCTTACTCAAACGACATCAACCATGACGACGACGAATTTCTTACCCTCGACCTTCGATTCGCTACTGACAAGACTCTGACCGCACGACGTGGGCCGAGGCCGACGTTCACCCGTGCAAGCGGTGCAACATACGTTGGCAGCAATGGTTTTATCCACGGAATCGACAGGTCGACCACTCTGGTTACGTTCGGAACTGGCAGTAAAACCGTCACACTTTCAGCCCCCCTCGGACAGAATAAGATGTGGCGTGTTGGTGATGAGGTGGAGATTGTAAATACCGCAGGCGCATTGATGCTCGGCACGGTTACGAGCTACACCGCAATTACCCAACAGCTAGTTTGTGATATCACAAGCAGCACCGGATCAGGACAATTTGCCGTATGGCGCATTGGTTACCGTGGCGCACGCTTTGATCACGACCCTGCCACGGGCGTTTGCAAAGGGCTGTTGATTGAGGAGGGGGGCAGAACGAATTTTGTCCACTTCACCCATGCCTCAACTGGTTATGGTAACCTGTCCGCGCCAGAAGGTTCTACGGTTACTGACAATTTCGGCATTTCCCCGGATGGCACGCAGTCGACCATTCGGATTGCGGACAATACCGTGAATCTCTCCTACGGGGTGATCCTTAATAACACCACGCGCACTGCTTTTCCTGCAAATTCAACCATCTGCGCTTCGCTGTATATCCGCAAGAAAATTTCAGCAACTTACCAAGCTCGGGTTGACTTGAATTTTGATGTCGGAACGCCGTCGTCATTTGCTCGATATGATTTTAACTATGTCACAGGTGCAATGACTTTTGTAACTTCAGCTGGAGTAAGCGGGCTTGTGGCGACAATAATCGACGCTGGTGCTTTCTGGAGGATAGCCGTAACAGCGTCTTCCACCCTCGGAGCCACCGTCGGATTGCTTTCAGTGCGTCCGGCTAGCGTTGAGCTGAACGGAACCACTAATGCAGCATTGACTGGGGATTGCGAAGTTTGGGGGCATCAAGTTGAAGTCGGTTCATTCCCCACGTCGGTGATCCCCACGTATGGTGCAGCGGCAATCCGCAGCGCGGATGTGTGCTCGATTTCAGGATCTGACTTCAGCGTGATGTATAACGAATCTGAAGGAACGCTTCTGCTTAATGCGGATGAGTTCAGGAGGGGGTTAAGTTATGGCACACTTCTAAGAATTGCAAAGTCCGCCAATTCAGGGGCGGACAGATATTACATCGGTTCATATGGCAATAAAACTGGAGTAGCTAGTCCTATCGAATTATTAGTATCGTCTAATAATGTTACGTCATACCAAGCCACTCCAAACACAGCATCTTCAAGTTTTAAAGCTGCACTTGCCTACAAGGTGGACGATATGCGCGGTTCTTTGGATGGTGCACTCACACTCGTAGATGGTCCACCATCAGCTTTGGTTATCGGAGCTGACACAATGAGCCTAGGCGGCTTAGGTGTGCACATTGCTGCTGTCCGCTACTACAAAAAACGCCTAACCAACTTCAAACTTCAATCCCTCACGTCATGACCGACTACCTGCTAGTATTCCCAAGCAAAGCCCACGCCGAGCAATTCGGTGTGGACAACGGCTTCGCTTCGCCCGACGAGTCAGGCGTGGTGCAATCCAACCTCGCAAGCCACACGCACGCGCTGTGCATCATCGGCGAGCACTTCACGGGCGGCGACGAGGACACACCAGCCACCGGCGACGGGCAATACTGGGTGCTTTTCCGTGACCTTATTGGCATCCCGATTCCTGAAGGAGGCGAGCAGTTCATCCATTGGTCATCCACATCCGGCGACCCGCGCCCTACAGACGATCCAACCGTGCCTAATACTTTCTGGTGCTAACCCCAGCAGCTATTCACTTACTCACCCACACCCAATGACAATCCCCACCGAATGGATCCTGATGGTCCTCATCGCCCTCGCCACCGCCATCTCGACGCTGGCAGCGATCATTTACCGCTCGCTCGCTACCGAGATTGCCAACCTCCGTAGCATCGTCGCCAAACTACAGGATGATGTGGATCGCTTGAGCAAAGGCTGCGGCCTTGGGACGTGCCTCTACAAAAACCGCCAACCATGAATCCATTTCCCGACAGGCTGCGGTTTGAAGACGCAGGCATGCACAACGGCGCACGCCTGTTCATGCTGCTCGAACCGTTCCGCTATTTGTCGAGTTATGGCACGATCATTGTCCCGGCTTTTTTCGTCACCGATGGCGCTTCGATTCCCCGCACATTTCACACCTTCCTTGGGCCATTCGGCAGCTACTTCCACGCAGCGATCATTCACGACTACCTCTATTCCCCGCGCAACGACCAGTTCGACCGCTACGAATCCGACGACATCTTTAAGGAGGCTATGTATAACGCAGGTGTTCCATGGACAATCCGCAGTGTGATTCATCGCGCTGTCAGACTCGCCGGGTGGAGACATTTCAAAGGCACCGCAACACTCTAATCACATGGCTGACTACACCGTAGAAATCAACCTCCCCGATCACAAGCGGGGCGACCGCTGGCCGGGCATCGCATCTATCGGACCAGTGCTGATCAATGGAGCACAACCTACGGCGAGTCTCAGTCGCGTGCGGATGCACTTCGTCAGGCGCGAGGATGGTTTGCGATACCAGCTAGATTCTTCTGCTGGTGAAGTCCCAAACGCCCCAATTGTCATTAGCAATGCCACAACCTGGGCGGTAAACATCCCGGAAACTCAGTCCTTCCTTTCCAAAAACGGCGAATGGGACTGGGACATGGAGTTTTATCAAATCGGAAAAAAGTCACCGCTCACGCTCTACAAGGGCAAACTGACCGTCGGAGACGACGTGACCAAATAACATGAGCACCATCATCAACGCCCCGATCACGATTGGCGCAACCACCATTTCCGCGCCTATCAGCCTTGGCGCTGTCGGAGCGACCGGGAAGAGCCAGTATCAATCCTACCTCGACACCACCGACGACGATCCGGTTTTGAGTGAGGAGGCATGGTCGTCTGCTACCGAGGGCGGAGGTGCTGGCTCGTCCATTACTACCGCGACTCCATCAAACCTTACGGGCTTCATCGCCGCGAATGGCACCTTGGTGAGTGGGGCAACGGCTGGGGCATCCGCCGCAACCGCCAACACCCTCGTTTTGAGAGGAGCGTCAGGCGAGGCCGCATTCGGCCCACTGAGCGCCACCACGCTTTCAGCAACTGGTACGGCAACTCTCCCTCACATTCATGGCAGTATCGCTGGCAACCTCTACCTGCACGTCAGAAACACCAGCGGTGGCCCATTGACTCGTGGAACTCCGGTTTACATTACGGGCAACGTCGGCAATACGGATCGTGTCACTGTATCAGCAGCCGACTCCACGAATCCGGCGAAGATGCCGGCGGTGGCTTTGCTCGACCAAACCCTCGCAAACAATGGCGACGGCGACGGGATCATTGTCGGCGAACTCGACGCGGCAAACACGAATGCTTTTTTACTCAATCAGGAACTCTTTGTGGGTGTCGGCGCGTTGACCGGGACAAAGCCCACCACCGGGGAAATCCAATCGGTAGGGGTTGTTTCGCGGGTGAATCCGAACACGGGTGTGATCGTCACCAATTTGCAAGGACGCCATCCGCAGTATGCTAGCTTGGCAGGTGCGAACACCTTCACTAGCGCTTCAAATTCTTTTACCCAACCGCTCTACCTCAACAGCGCAATTCTTGGCACTGTGACCACCCCCATCGCTGGAGCCTACAACGGCAATGGGTCAGGACTCACCGGAGACGCCCAAAACCTCATCGTGGGTTACGCGACACTTGCGGGGGTCGCCTATTCTTTCGCTGGCACCCTGCCGATTGAAAGCGGCGGGACTGGTGGGTCCACGGCGGGCGCGGCGAGGACGGCACTGGGAATACCAACCCCTCCCGAGTCTAAAATCGCAACGGGTGACATCAGCATCACAAACGATGCGACATCCCTGACTAATTCAAGTCGTGATGATTTCGATATTGTTAATTTCAGCCTTGATGCCAATTCCACTTATAGGTTCACGATATATTTCGAATATACTTCCACCTCGGCGGCAGGTATCAAAATCGGTGTAAATTTCCCGTCTTTAGCGGGAAACGGTGCTCAACGTGGAGGGGTCGTTATCAATCCAAGCGGGGCGATTGCCAATTTTCCACAGGTTGCTGCCAGTCTATACCAGTTTGCGACGGGAGTCGCGACAACTCGCGGAACTATCGTCGCGACTATAATTGCGAGGACCGGAATAGTTGGCGGCATCGGATCTCTCCGATGGGCGCAGCTCACCTCCGGCCCAGACATCACCACCCGACACGCCGGGTCTAGTATGACAGTCGAAAAATTAACTACCTAGCACCATGCCACTCCAAACCCCCACCACCCTCGCCGCCGCACAGATGGCGGATGCCGCCGTCAACGCCCGCTCGCACTATGCCGCCGCCGCCTCACAGCTCGACAGCATCAACCGCATCATCCTCGGCATGCCGAATGACCAGCTCGCAGCGTTTGGCAACGCACTCGGCCCAGTCGAGATGGAGGCACTCACCAGCTCGCACGCCGCACAGGGCGATGGCTTGAACGCGCTGATCGCAGGCATCAACGCGGTGCTTGGTGCATCCGGCATCCCGCCAGTGACCGCCAGCGTAGATACCCGCCCGCTGTCGGAAAAACTCGCGGAACAACGGCGCGAGATCGTGCTGACCGATGGCGTGTTCTCGGTGGTGGATTTTCCGCCAGTTGAGGAACCGGAACCGGAGCCTGAGCCAGAGCCCGAACCGGAACCACAACCCGAGCCATGACCAGCCTCGGCAAAAGCATCCTCTATTGCGTGCTGTTCTGGTCCTGCATTGTCATGCTCATCCTCCTCCTATGATAACTCTCCCGCCCCGATATAATTCACTCCTCAAACTGCGCGGCCTGCCCAACACCATCAAGCTCGCGCTTGCCGAACACGGCGTGGCCGAGGTGGTCGGCAAGGGCAGCAACCGCACCATCATCGGCTGGAGGGATGAACTGAACCAAGCCGGGGTCAAAGTTTCCGGCTTCAGCGACGACGACATCCCGTGGTGCGGCCTGTTTGCCGCCATCATCACGTTGCGTCGCCTCAAGCACCCGGCCGAGGTGGTCGCCAATCCGCTGTGGGCGCGTAACTGGAGCAAATATGGATACAAATCGCCGCAGCCCTCGCTGGGCGACGTGCTGGTGTTCGCCCGTGGCAGTGGTGGCCACGTCGGATTCTACATCGCGGAGGACGCCACCGCCTACCACGTCATCGGCGGCAACCAGAGCAACAAGGTGTGCATCAACCGGATCGACAAGGACCGCCTGCTCGCCGCTCGTCGCCCGCCCTACTCAGTGACACCGGGTGCCTGCCGCCCGTTCCACGTCGCAGCCTCCGGTGCCATCTCCAGCAACGAGGCGTAATTCAGCCTTCCCAAGAAGTCCGCAATCCCGTAACACTTCCTCATGGCCAACGACCCACCCTTCAACACCCCGCGGATTGTGGAGGTCATGGACCCTAACGTGAACCAACACGTTGTGATGGTGCTAATGTCGACCAATTTGGCTACAAAGTATCCAAACAAGCCGTGGGGCACGCCCATCGACCAAATTGGGCTGGCCAAGCGTGAGTCGGATTTATTCCCCGGTTACGTTCTGGTGGACTTTGAGCCGATGAAAAATTCGTCTGACTTGTTTTGGATTTTTCAAAACTTGGAGACTTCGCCAACGTGGACCACTCGCAGCAACTCCCGCGACAACCTCATTCCCGCCAAGTTTCGTGGTCAAGTCAGTCAAACCAAAGTGAAGTATGACGTAACTCCGGAAACCCTTCCGGAGGCCATGAGCGGCGACTTGATTTCTTCAATCGTCGAGCAGCAGGACAATACTGGCAAGGCGTTGAAGATCACCGTAACCGAGGTCATCTCGGAAAATGCTGAACCATTGGTAGGGAAACAAGCTTACGTCGAACGGCAAATTGCGGACACGACGGAGATTGTGGTTATTGATGGAACCGTCGCCGATTCTGGTTTGCAAGTTGTCCGCTCCAGCGTTTCACCTCTTGGTAATGGCAAGAGCATTAAGGAGACCAGCACCATTCCAACGTGGGTGGAACTTACCGCTTCCGAGTGGAACGATCAACTCAACGCCCAGATCAAGCGCACCGAGAAATTCGTCGCGCCTCCTGTTGGCAGCGACTTTAACGCCGCCAACACTTCCTTCCAAATCGTCAACCAAGACCGCTCGCTTAAAGTGGTGGAAGTCACCCCCACCGAGGCGCTTGCGGCCTACGTCAACCGTTATCCAGTGCGCGTCAACCTTGACGACCTGCCCCGCGAGCTGCTTTCAATCAACGTAGTTTGGAACTCTGGATACAGCATTGGCACTCAGGATTATTTCTTTTTCAAAACCGCTTCTGGGGATTCGTTTTCTCTTAGCAAAAGCGCTGACGACAGTGCTAATTCTTCGGCGAGCATCGCCCCGGAAATCCAACTGAAGTTTCGCGACATTGCTTCCCGTAACCTTTTTGGCGAGCGGATTGAGATTTACCTACCTAACCCGATCACTACCGCTGCGGTTCTAGCCAAGCTCACAACCATTGTTGGCAGCACGGTGAAACTGTGGCCCGTTTTTAAGCCTGAGTCGGAAACCATCTCCACCGTCGCGCAATCGGTCAGTGTCAGCAGCAACGTCCAAATCGGACTGGAAGGATCATGGAATAGCGAGGAAGGCATCACCTCACAAGGATCGGATCGGGGCACCTCCGACAACTTCCAGCTCAACCTCAACAACGGCAGCGTTCAAATTCCGCCGTGTATCCATGGCAAGATCACCATCACTGGTGGCACCCAAAAGATCCAACCGGTAAGTGCCACCGCCTTCATGAGCATGTTCAACACGCTGGTTGGCTCAATCACCGCTACCAAGACCACCTCGGGGACCGCTTTCGGCGCGGTTTCCCCGACTCGGTTGCCTGCTGTTCAGGGGCCGACTGCCATCCCCAAAAGCGGCTTTTACCTAATGGACATGAATGTGCGTCAGTTCAAATACAACTATTCCTTTATCACCGTTGAAGTGTTCAACGCCGACAACCTCGCCTGATCCATGGAAAATGAAGTCGCCAACGCCCTAGCCCCGGTCAACGCCGAACTCGACAAGCTTCGCGCCGAACTTGCTGGGGCCTTGCAGCGGCTCGCCGTGCTCGATGGTAAGACCGACCAGCCTTCCACGCCGGAAGACACACGCGAGCGGCTGCAACGCGAGCGGGACGAACGCACCAAAAGCAACGAGCTTGAACGCTACGCCAGCGACAACCGCCGCGAAGGTGACGCCCGTCCGTTGAGCAAGCACCGCCGCGAAGAGCTCGGTGCCCGCCGCAGTGCCAACCTGCCCGGTGCTGCGCTGCCCCAGCCCAGCGGCAAAGGCAAACCAGCAGCCACCGACCCCATGATGTTCTTTGTCGTCCACAAGGGTAAGCTGAAGAAAATCAACCTGCTCAAAGACGGCGGACTGGTCGAAGTGAAGAAGCCATGAACGAAGCCTCGATCAATTCTACCATCTTTCCCCATGGCATGCGGACAGTCCTCATCGTTCGTAAAAACACGGCGAACGCTGGCAGCGAAAGCGTTGACATGGAGTTTTCCATTGCAGATGTGACGACTGACAGTGACGAGACCGAAATCAAAGGAGTATCGGTTGGGAACGACGCCATCAAAATCAAAGGCGTTTATTATAATCGTCTGGAGTGCGAAGCTCGTTACAGCCGGTTTAAGATCAACGGTCAAACCTTCAACCTTGGTTTTGAGTCGGTCTATTCCCTCATCGCCATTAATGACAACAAGAAGTTGATTAGTGGAAACGTGGTATCCGGAGAAATCAAGGCGCGGAAATTTGACTTCAATCCGAAATGGGCGGGCGCGGCTTTGGTTATCAACGATTCGCTGGAGCCGGTGCAGTTGGAGGTGGATGTCAACTCGGTTACGGTTAGCCAAGGCGAAACAGCGCTCTTGGAACTTTCCGGCCTGAAGCCCCCTCCTTTGAGGAACAACCCGTTTAACATTCCTGCGGTGGTGCCGTTGACGTTTCCCTATTCGACCTACATCGGGTGGGACAACAGGCTGAACTCTTCCAGTTCTTGGTCGGCCCGTTACGATCTTTTCACCATTCTGTTTTTCCGATCCACTTCAGAGACCCGGCCGCATCTCTCCCACACCCATCACGTCACCAACTTTGATGCGATTGACTTGTTTCTCAATTTCAACATTGGCTTTAATCTCGACTTTTACTGGCAGTATTTTTCGCCCTACTTTAATTCTAAACTCAAATCTTGGCCACAATCATGAGCACCATCCAAACACAACTTGCCATCGTCCACCTTGAAAGCGGGCTCAACATGACCTCCGCCACCCAGATCACCAGCGGCGAGTCTTCGTTCTCGACCGACGCGGTGACGGTCACCACCACTGACGAAGCCGTCGATCTTGGGGACATTATTACCCCCAAGGTGGTGTGCATCAAATTGGTCTCTGGTGATCCCATCAAGATCGGCATTGGTGGCTCGACCTACCCATTCCGCTTGCAGGAAGCGGGAGAGTCCACTCTGCTGCGTCTCGACGTGGAGGGTCTCCGCGAAGTCACCACCTTGACCACCCAAGCTGACGTGAACGGATCGCTTAACGGTAAATATCTGGTGCTCCACGAACCAGGTGTTCGAGTGGGGGGTAACATTGTCTGGCCTTGGTTCGACGCAGGCGTGAAAGCGTCTGGCACTATCACCTACGGGACGCCAGCTTTGGGGGTAGCCGCCACGGGGAGCATCACCTTTGGCGCTCCGGCTAATAGTGATACAATTATTGTCAATGGCACCACTTTTACCAAAGTCGATTACACTCCGGGGGCTTTTCAGTTCTCCAATATCAGCGAACTTGAAGAGCGGATTGAGGATGTGGCCGACGTGAACTCTGTCGTAGCTGGATCAAACATCAATCTCACCGCAGCCACTCCTGGCACCGCAGGTAATAACATCACGCTGGTGCTCGGTCTTGGCAACACGGGCACCATGTCCATTTCCGGAGGCACTTTGACCGGAGGCACGGACACTTCTAGTGTCACGGTGAACGGCACTCTGCTCTCTTACGTCGATTCCA
>JBIPMR010000060.1:0-10661 GCA_044369025.1 Luteolibacter sp. | reverse complement strand
ATGGCGGCGATCGCTTTCGCCGTCTTGCTCTTCAGGTTAGCCGCTTTGTTCGGGTGGATCAAGTTGCGCTTCGCAGCCTTGTCAGCCACGGAGGAAAATGCGGAGCTGGCCTCGGTGGCAGCCGCTTTGTCGCCGGAAGCGATGGCGGTGAGAACCTTCTTGCGAAGGGTCTTCAGGCGGCTCTTTTCAGCGCGATTGCGTTCGGTCCGAACGACGGTTTGACGGGCACGCTTGATTGAAGATTTGTGATTGGCCATGATGGTAGTTTAGAAAAAATCAGACGCCTGACGGCGGGCGGGGAAAAATAGGAATTCAGGGGCAGGTGTCAAGCTCGTGTTTGATCGGATTCACGAGTTGCGTGAAAAACCGCCGACTTTCCCGGCCGTTGCCGCCCCGAAGCTGGTTTTTTGCGATTGGATCGAGCCACGGATGATGAAGACGTCAGCCCCGGTTCCGATGCGGTTGTAGAGATCGGCAACGTCTTTGCTGCCCATGCGAATGCAGCCGTAGGAAGCGGGGCTGCCAAGACGACGCTCCTCGGGAGTGCCGTGGATATAAATGGTCCGCCGGAAGGTGTTTTGATTTCTCGACTCGGCACCGGCGAGCCAAAGGATTCGAGTGACAACCGGATCGCGGCCGGGGGCATTCGGTTTCAGAACCTCACCGGTAGGGCGGCGGTTCTTGAACACACTGCCGGTCGGAGCCCGATCTCCGATTTTTTTGGCGACCTGCAAATGCCCGAGTGGGGTGCAGTTGCTGTTCGGCCGGTCACCGACGCCGAATTTCGAGGTCGAGATCGGGTAGGTTTTGACGGGTGCGCCGTCACGGACGAGAAGCATTTTCTGATCGCGCACACTGACGATCATTTTATTCCGGGTATCTTTGCCGTAGCTGAAGGACCCCGACCCACAACTGCTCAAGCCGAAGGCGGCGAAGAGGGCGGTTGATGCGATGAGGAAGAAACGCGGCGTCGGAAATCCGGTCATGGGTCGGTCATGGGGCTTTGGGATTCACGGCATCCCCCACCGTTTCGGCGTTGCCGGATGGGAGCAGTCGAACCAAGGAAGATAAGGATGTATAAAAGAATCCGACCGGGAATGGAAGCAAAAGAATCGCGGAAGACCAGCGTCCCTGCATCGCGGCCTCGACCACGATGAACAGGAAAAAGAATCCAAACAACAACTCGACGAACGGTGTCAGCGATTTCATCGCCTTGTAGCTGCTTTTTCTCCAGTCGTGGCGCTTGGCCTGGCCGATGCCGTATTTCGGAGTGCGGACGAAAGCGGATTGATGATTGAAAAGTGCTTCAAGCACCGCCTTGGCGTTGCTGATGGACATCCCGATGCCGAGTGCGAGCAGCAGCGGCAAATAGGGGATTTCCTTCCACCACGAACCGGGACGCAGGGCCTTTTGCGAGACGAGATAGAAAACCACCACCGAGACGGACGAGAAGAAAAAGATCGGCACCGTGATGATGTAGTAGGTGAACTGGCCGAACATCTTCGGGGTGTGCTGATTCGGATAGATCAGGAAACACAGCACGATGAGAAGCAGGTAAGCGAAGTTTGAAGTGAGGTGGGCGGTTGCCTCCATCTTGATGAAAAGCGGGACATCGCTTCTCCAGATTGCGGGCAGGACCTTTTTGCAAACCTGGATCGAGCCCTTGGTCCAGCGGTGTTGCTGGCTTTTGAATCCATCCATGTCCACCGGCAATTCGGCGGGAGTTTCCACATCATTGAGGAAAATGAAGCGCCAGCCCTTGAGCTGGGCACGATAACTGAGATCCATGTCCTCGGTGAGCGTGTCGTGTTCCCAGCCGCCGGCGTCGGCGATGCAGGACTTCCGCCAGATGCCACCGGTGCCGTTGAAGGTGAAAAAGCGGCCGGAACGATTGCGGGCGGTCTGCTCGAGTTCAAGGTGGCCGTCGAGGAACATCGCCTGAATCCGGGTGAGCACGTTGTAAGTGCGGTTGAGATGGCCCCAACGGGTCTGGATCATGCCGATTTGGTCATCGGAGAAATAGTGGATGGTCTTTTGGAGCAGATCCGGATTCGGCACAAAATCGGCATCGAGGATCAAAAGATACTCGCCCTTGGCGAAACGCGTCCCGTTTTCCAGAGCTCCCGCTTTGTAGCCGGTGCGGTCGCTGCGGTGGATATGCTCGGCATCGAAACCGCGGCTTTTCAAGCGCTCGATCCCCGCGCGGCAGATCTCGACGGTTTCGTCGGTCGAGTCATCCAGCAGTTGGATCTGCATCTTGTCCTGCGGGTAGTCCAGCGCGGACACCGCGTCCAGCAGACGGTCCACCACATGCATTTCATTGAAGACCGGAAGCTGGATGGTCACCAGCGGGAGCTCTTTGAACAACTCTTTCGGCTTCGGGTGTTTCCTGGAATGTTTGAGGTATAAAAAGACGATCGTCAAACGATGGGATCCGTAACCGGCGAGACCGATGAGGACGAGAATGTAAGATGCATACCAAAGGGGTGAGGACCAGTCCATAGGATGAGAGATCGTAAGTTTAAGCGGGGGTTCCGTGCGCTCAGGATTGAGATGAATGGTTGCAAGGAGATTGGGCAACCGATTTAGGACCAAGTGCCAGACGCCGTAGGCCAGCAGGAACCCCCTTGGCCGTCAAGCTTCAAGTCAGGTTGTGACAGGCCGGGCCACTGACGTCGAAGACCGACTGGATTCAATCGGCCGCCATCGGTTTACGCGCGGCCAATGCCCTCTTCTTGCAACCTTTCAGAAAAACCATCGCGATCAAAAACCCGATGATCCCGCCGAAGTAGCTGCAGTAATGAATGTAGGCCACCCGCACAAATGCCGGGGCATCCCCCACCCCGTGGCTGAGGCACATTTCCTGCCAGTAGGCTTCGAGTCCGAAGTGGTGTGCGCGCAAAAACGACCCGATCACCGCAAAGGCCAACGCCGCCGCCGCCATTACCGCAAACGCGGCGGCGCCCATCCTCCACGCCTGCCGCGCCGGCCACACCGGCACGGCAATCCGCGCGAGGAACCAGCCCGATATCAAGCCGGCCCACCACGTCCCGAGAAACCCGATTTCCGCGACCAACACCCGCTCTGGAAACCCGAAGTCGGCGGCGGCGAACTGCAGGAACTTCATTTCCGTGAAATACTCCCGGGAAATCGAGTAGGTGACTTGGTCATGCAACACCCCGTAGGTGCCCGCCACCAGCGCGCCAACGAACCCGATCGCGAGCATCCGCGGCAAAAGCCGGGGGTCGAACGATGGAACAAGAAGCCGCTTCATGGAGATGGAGCGAACGAATCACCCGGCGAGGATTCCCCGCCGCCACCACGTCCGCCGGGAGATGATTCGTCGGTTGTGAGAAACGCCGCCAGCGCGCCGAGCCTCTTGTGGGTTTCATGTCGAAGTGCCGCCCGCATGACCGGTTCCAGTAGCCACCGCAACCATCGAGGCTTTGCCACGAAACGAAATTTGTAAAGCAACTCCGATCCCCCGACCCCATCGACATGACGGATGCTGGCGGCAAACTGCTCGAAAAAAGGGGGGCTGTTGATCATCTCCACGGCGGCGATCAAGCCTGGCGTGAACGTGAGGTAGCGGGTTTCACTTCTTCTTCTTGGCTTCGAGGCCCTCTTTCACTTTGATTTCGATCTCGCCGTAAAGCGCGGCGTCGGCCTTGAGCAGTTCCTTGGCGGCGTCACGGCCTTGAGCCATTTGGGTGCCGTTGTAGCTGAACCACGAGCCGCGTTTCTGGACAACTTCCATTTCGAGCGCGAGATCGAGCAGCGAACCGGTCGAAGAGATCCCCTCGTTATACATGATGTCGAATTCCGCTTCAGTGAAGGGCGCGGCGACCTTGTTTTTGACGATTTTGACTTTGGTGCGGTTGCCGGTGACGGTGCCGTCGGTCGATTTGATCGCGCCGATCCGGCGGATATCCACCCGCACGGAGGAGAAGAACTTGAGGGCACGACCGCCGGGCGTGGTTTCCGGGTTGCCGAACATGACGCCGATTTTTTCGCGGATCTGGTTGGTGAATATGCAGACCGTCTGCGCCTTGGAAATCAGGGCGGTGAGTTTGCGCATCGCGGCGCTCATCAAGCGGGCTTGGGCGCCGACGGTGGAATCGCCGATTTCGCCGTCGAGTTCCTGCTTGGTGACGAGGGCGGCGACGGAGTCGAGCACGATGACGGCAATGGCGTTGGAGCGGACCAACGCTTCGCAAATTTGCAGGGCTTCTTCACCGGATGAAGGCTGGGATACCAGCAAATCATCCAAGTTCACGCCGAGCTTGCGGGCGTATTGAGGATCGAGGGCGTGCTCGACGTCGATGAAGGCGGCAAGGCCACCGCGCTTCTGGGCTTGGGCAATCACGGTGAGCGTCAAAGTGGTTTTACCCGAGGATTCCGGGCCGAACACTTCCACGATGCGGCCGCAGGGGAAACCGCCGACCCCGAGGGCGCGGTCGATCAGCAGGTTCCCGGTGGGGATGACATCGACATCGACGCAGCGATCATCGCCAAGGCGCATGATTGCCGATTCACCGAACTCCTTCTGGATGTGGGCGATCGCGAGATCCAGATTGCGTTTGCGGGCTTCGTTGAGCTTTTCGTTTGCGGATTCTTCAGAGGATTGTTTGGCGGCCATGGCGATGTTTCGAGTTGCGAAACGTCTAAGGCCATCCGCCGCCGAATACAAGAAAAAGATGTTCGCTCGAACAAAAAAATGCCAAGCCGCCACCCAGCGGACTCATCACTCCACCTCCAAACTCAACCGCGCCCGTCCTGCCGGATCTTTGGCGGGATCAACCAGCCAGAGGGCGGTAAAGCCCTCATTCAGCGGCTTTCCAGCCGTGCTTGAAAGGGTGAAGAAGGAACCCTCTGTAGCGATGCATTCCACTTTTTTACCCTGATGGCTGGTGATTTCATAATTCAAGGCGGTGATTCCAGGACCACTCACCTCTGGTGAAGAGGCATCCGTGAGTTCGCTCAGCGTGAGCTTCACGTTCTTACCGTCGGTCCGCTTCAACTGGAGCCGATCACCTTTGTCTTTATCCGAGTCCTTCTTCTTTCCTTCCTCCTGTTCCTTTTTGAAAGGATCGGTATTCGGAAAACTGACGCGAATGCCGAATTTCAGCGGATTCTTCAACTGGCCGGGATCCAACAATTTGCCGCCCAGGGAAATTTTGCCGCGCTCGTTGTTCAGAGTGACTTCAAAAGCGGCGTCGCCGGTTACTTTTCCACGGACGGTGGCGCTGCTCCACTTGCTGCTCGCCGGATTTCCCGACTCCAGGCTGTCTTGCTTCAGAACTTTGGTGACGACCTTGCCGTCCGGCATGGTTTCCAGCACCACGAAATCAACCCCCACGCCCAAGCGCGGGCTGACGGGGTCACCTTTTTTACCGACCGGCGCAAGCAAGCCCCTGCCTTGGGTCGTGACTCCGAAATGAAAGGCCTTGGTCTCCAGTCCGAGGAAGTGCCCGACCCACAACCTGTCGTCGAGTCCCGGGAGATCCGCACTGGCAGGGAAAACCCCGCAAGCCGTGATGGAAACCGCAACCCACATGCCCAATCTTGAATTTCTAACGATCATGGAGGGATTCAAGCAGCGATCTCCCGGCCCGGCCAACGAAAAACCTCACCGACTCAAAGATACGTCACCAAACCCTCGACCGTTTCCTCGTCGAGCCTGCGCACCAGCGCGATGGTGAGCGTGAGCAGGTGAAGGTAGTCGTTGAGATCGATGATCGCGTTGTGCGAATGGATGTAGCGGGCCGGGACGCCGAGCACGATGCTCGGGATGCCATGGTTCGCTTGGTGGAACGATCCGGCATCGGTGCCGCCGCTGCGGCGCACGGTGACCTGATGGGGAATCCCCTCCTCTCTCGCGGTGTCGATGGCCAACCGCGCCAACCGCGGATGGGTGATGGCCGAAGGATCGAACATCCGGATTTGCACGCCGCCGCCGAGACGGCCCTGGCAATCGGAACGGGCGAGCCCCGGGGTGTCGTCTGCGGGCGGCCCTTCCAGGACGATCGCGACGTCGGGCTTGGAGAAATTCGCGGCGGTTTTCGCGCCGCGCAGTCCGACCTCCTCCTGCACCGTGCCGCAGAGGATGAGTCGATTCCGGTGTTGGGATTGGGACAGGATTTGTCCGGTCTGAATCACCCCGGCCATGCCGGCGCGGTTGTCGAAGGCTTTGGCCATGAAATAATCATCGCGCGCCAGAGCGGTGAATTCGGAAACCGGCGCGATCGGATCGCCTAACGATATTCCGAATTCCTCCATCACGTCGCGCCGCGAGTCCGCGCCGATGTCGATGAACAACTGGTCCATCGACATCACCTGCCGCCGCTGTGCCTCGGGCAGGAAATGCGGCGGACGCGACGAGATCACGCCGAGAATCTTGTCGCCGCTGCGGGTCAGGATTTCGACCCGTTGGGATAACAGATTGTGCTCCCACCAACCGCCGATTGCCAGAAACTGGATGAATCCATCCAACGTGATGTTCTGCACCATGAACCCGACCTCATCCATGTGCCCGGCCACCAAAACGCGCGGCCCTTCGCCGGGAGTCTCGCAGAAAACCGAGCCGTTGCGATCGGTGGAAAGCTCGCCGCATTCCTCAAGCTCATCGACGAAGATCGCGCGGACCTCGTCTTCGTGTCCGGAGACGGAATGGGCTTGCGTCAGTTCCTCCAACAATGAAACGGCCTTGGTGCGCATGGCGGAAAGTTTGCGCGGTCCGAATGGAGCTTCCAAGTCCCAAGTTGCGGAGTCAGCCACCCGCGACGATCCGGGCGACCTCGCCGGCCCGCATCCAGCCTTCGAGTTCGGTGCCCGGGACGCGGACGTGGAAATAACCGCCGCTTTTTTTCCCCAGCATCACGATCCGCCCGGCTCCGGGGATTCCGAGGGATTCGGCCTTTTCGAAAGGTGATAGAAGCACGCCCGCATCCTTGGAAAGCACGATCCCGCGCCCGTCCTCGTCGCTCCGCAGCACCAGCGCGGTGCTGCCCAGCGCGATCAGGAGGCCCGCAAAAACCAAGCTGCCCGCCGCGCACTTGCGGAGCAGCGGCCGGGACACCCGGCCGGTTCCGAAGGCCACCGACCACACGCCGGCCCACAACGCCGCCCCCGCCACCAGCCACGACCATTCGTTGCGGCTCAAATAAGTGAGCGCGGCTTCGAGCCATGGGTTGAATTTCCCCTGGTCGAAAACGGTGGCGGACTTGCGGGCGAGGGTCAAATTGGCGCGCAAGTCGGGATCGCGCGGTGCCAGCAGTTTCGCCCGCTCGTAGGCCAGGATCGCCGGGCCGAAACCGCCAAGGCGCTGATGGCTGTTTCCCAGGTTGTAGTAAAGCGCGACGCTCGGGCCGCCTTCATCGATTAGATTCTGATAGGTCCGGGCGGCCCCGGCGAAATCGCCGGCCTCGAACAGCCGGTTCGCCTCGCGGACATTCTCCGCGCCCAAGGCACCCGCCACCAACGCGAACCACACCGCCAGCCATTTGTAAAAGTTCATTTCAAGGTTTGAGTGGGTTCCAGCGATTGCATCGCCCGTTCTAACATTTCCTGCCAGCGGGGAAACATCCCGCCCGCCGCACGCCGGCTGTATTCGTGCAGGTCGGCCTCGCGGAAAAACTCCAGCACCGGCGAATCCGCGGGGATGCGCCCGGCGACTTCCGCCAGCGTGATCGCCCGCGCCGGTTGGTTCCACATCGCGCCGAGGCGCTCCTGGACCGCAAGCCGCGCGGAGGCGAAAAATCCGGCGACATCGTTGGCGGCGGCACGCTCGCCGGCCGCTTGCAGCGCCTCCCGGGTCGCGCGCTCGGTCGCGATGCGGGCGAGCCGCCGCGGATCGCGCCAGCGTTTGCCGAACAGCGCCAACAACCCGCCTGATAGAACCAAGCCGCCGGCCACCGCCAGCATCGAAACAAACGCCGGTCTCGAAACCAACGGAACCAGCGACCGGCTTGCGGTATCCTCCTGCTTCTGGCCGACGAGTGTTTCCGCCGGTTGCGGAGCGGGCACCGCCGGGGTTTCCTCCTTCTTCTCGACCAGATCCTCGCCCGCCACCCGGATCTTCACCGGCGGACTGGACAAGGATTTGTATTCACCCGCCGCGGGATCGAAATAACTGAATGTTAGAGCGACCTCCTGCTCCCCGCCCTTTTTCGGAACGGCGCTGAATAGAAACCGCTTGGTGCCGGTAAACGACGCCTCGTCGCCGGGCGTGAATTCACCCTTGCCCGGATAGGTTTTCCAACTCTCCGCAGGCGTTAGATCCGGGGCCTTCATCAACGCGAAGTTGCCCGAGCCGCTGACGCTGGCGCTGAGCTGCTGCGGCTCGCCGCTGTTCCATGCGGCGGGTATTTCTGACGGATCCAGTTTGAAATCGCCGACGGCTCCGGTGAATCCCGACGGCCGCCCTTCCGCAGGCAGCGGCCGCACTTCGATTTCCTGCCCGCGCGAACTGAGGGTGACGTCCTTTTGAATGAAGCGCGCGTTCATCCGGTCGAAGGCGCTGTCGAAAAACGGATCGTCGAACGGGCCGCCGCGCGGGCGCCGCGGCTTGGGCGCGGTTTCGTCCCTAACGGCGATGGTCGCGTTGAGCGAGAGCGACGCGGGATAGGTGCCCGCCTTGGTCGCCGAGATGCCGCCATACCAGGTGGCGACGATGTAGCGCTTGCCGTCTTTCATCTCCATGGACTGCTGCGGCTGGCCGCTGACGTTGTGCAGCGTGAAGGCCTTCGCTTCCGGCTGGATGCCGCTGCGCAGCTGCGGTTGGGAATCCGCCGGCAGCCACGCGCGGATGCGCACCGGCGCGATCTCGCCGACGTAGGCGTGCTTGCGATCGCTCGCCGCGAGCTCCACCGTTAGAAATCCCGATTCCTCCTCGCTGGCGGTGCTTTCCTGTTGGTCACCCGCGGCTCCCGGCGCGGACGGCGGCAGACCGGCGGGCGGCGTTTTAGACACATCCGGAATCACCTTGAGCTTGAGCGGCCGGGTGGAGAATTTCGCCCCATCCACGGTGACTTCGAACGCGGGAATCTGATAGTCGCCGGGTGTGGTGGAGCCGACGACATAGCTGTAGGTCACCGAAGTGGTGGTGTTGCCATTGATGATCTGCACCTGCTGGCTGCGGCCGCGCGGTTGCACGATGAGATTTTCCACCGCGGGAATCTGCGGCTGCTCGGCGCGCCCGCCGGAAATGCGCACGCTGAGCATCGCTGCGGTTCCGGCGGCGACGGATTCGCGATCCAGCTCAGCCTCAACTTCGGCCGCACGAACCACGGAGCCAACCAGCAAGGCGAAGGCGGCCACGCAGCGGATGATCTGAAACGGGCTTACCATGTTTTTCCTTTGGTGGTGTTGTCATCGCGGCTGAAACGCGAGCGTTGCGGAATCGGGATGACCGTGCGTTCGTCGTTGCGGAGAGCCTCTAGCAACTGCTTCGCCTCCTCCGCCGTCATCTCGGTTTTTTCCGGCCGCTCGTTGGAGGTGGTGCCCTCCTGGCCTTCGCCTTCCTTCTGTTCGCCTTCCTTCCGTTCGCCTTCCTTCCCTTCGCCTTCCTTCCCTTCGCCTTCCTTCTGTTCGGCTTCTTTTTGCTCTTCGGATTTTTCCGATCCCTCACCGTCCTTGGGATCTTTGCCTTCGCCCGGTTTTTCTTCCTTGGGATCCTCACCTTCGCCGGGCTTCTCCTCCTCGCCGGGTTTTTCGCCTTCCTGTTCGTCCTTCGGCTTGTCCCCTTCTTTGGACTCCTGTTTTTCGTCCTCCTGCTTTTTCTCGTCTTCTTGCTTTTCCTGGTCCTCTTTCGGATCGTCCTTCTGATCCTGGTTTTCCTGCTTGTCGTCCTGCTTCTGCTGCTTTTTGAGCTCTTCGAGCTTCTTCTCAACCAGCGCCTGATTGAAGGCGGCGTCCCCGTCATTCGCATCGAGCGAAAGCGCGTCCTGATAGGCTTTGACCGATTCCTCCCAGGTCTTGATCGTCGCCTCGGGGTCCTTTTCCAAAGTTCCCTGACCGGTGCGATACAGCGTGTTGCCGAGGTTGTAGTAGGAACGCTGCTGCAGCGAGAGATCCTGGGTCCGCAGCGAGGCGCGCAGGGATTCCGCGGCTTTGGTGAAATCACCCTCGGTGAAGGCCTTGGTCCCTTCGTTGTAAATCACCCTCGGATCAGCGGACGAAAAACTTGATAGAATGATGGAAATCAGCGCGACCATGGCGGCTTGCGGGCCGATCTTCACCCGCCGCGCGGCGGATGGCAGCGGACGGGCTTTTCTGGTCCGCCGGCCGTCCGAGGTCAGGAATTCGAAGAACAGCAAGGCGATCGCCGCTGCCAGCGGCCATTCATAACGCTCCAGCGGGATGCGTTCGAGCCGTTGGTTCAGCTCGCTCTTGGGAACGAGCCGCAGCCGCTCCTGATAGATCGTGTCGAGGCCCTCGGCGCCGCGGCCTAACGGCACGTAGAGACCTTCCGTGGCTTCGGCGATTTTTTTCAGGGTGGCTTCATCCAGCGCGGTTTTCACCACGTTGCCGCTTTGATCGCGCATGACGTCGGTCCTGCCGTTGGCATAACGGATCGGAATGGTGGCACCGTCCGGACTGCCGACACCGACGGTGTGGATCGACATGCCCTTTTTCGCCGCGGCCTTGGCGGCATCGATCAC
>JBIPMR010000581.1:0-3480 GCA_044369025.1 Luteolibacter sp. | reverse complement strand
CCTCCGGCTTGCATTGATTCATTGGGGGCTAACACCTGAGGCGATCACTCGTTTTGCCGATCGCCTGGAAATCAGGCGCCCCAGCGGTGAACTCGTAACGCGCATTCCGCTTCAACGTGGCCAACTCGTGGAATGCAATTGGTTTTCCCACTGGATTTCCCCGAAAAATCCGCGTTGCAGTGTCATCGATCTCGGGGAGAATCTCAGTCTGCTGGAAAGCAATTCACCCGAAGAGCAGGCGATTGGCAAGGCGTTTTTCGCGCAATTTCGCGATGCCGTCGTGCTGATTGGTGCGGTGGATCCCCTGCTCCAGGATCTTGGGAGAACTCCATTCGATGACGAGCCCGTGCCCCAGGTTGGCTTTCACGGGAACCTTGTTAAAACCTTCACATCCGGCATTCATTTGCGACGTCTGCCAGACGCGGTCAATCATGCGATCACCTTTGCCCTTTGTCTGGTCATCGGCCTGCTCGCCCGCCTTCAGGCGTCCAGCCATCTCCGTCCCCGCCTCGCCGCCCTCATCTTGGCGGCTTGTTATATCATGCTCGCCTTCTTGAGCTTCAAGATCGAACACTTTGTCCTACCCATGACCGCTCCGTTAGGCGCGGGGCTCATCACCGGACTCTTCGCGGTCAGTTGGCAGTTGCTCGATGAGCAAAAGGCGAAAGTTCACATCAAGAGCCTGTTTGGAACTTATGTTTCCCCCCAGTTGGTCGAGCAGATGATTGACAGTGGCGAGACCCCGCAGCTGGGCGGACGCGAGGCTGAAATCACCGCGTTTTTCAGCGATATCCAAGCCTTTTCGCAGTTTTCAGAAATCCTCGCTCCTAGCAAACTGGTCGAGTTGATGAATGAATACTTGACTGAATGCACCGAGATCGTTCTCGCGGAAGGTGCCGCTTTGGATAAATACATCGGCGATGCGATGGTCGCGATGTTCGGCGGCCTCGTGCCACTGGATGATCACGCGTATCGCGCCTGTGTCGCTTCACAGCGCATCCAGCTCAGATTGGGTGAACTCCGGAAAAAATGGCGGGCTGAGGGCGACAAGTGGCCGCCCATCGTCGGGCACATGCAGACACGCATTGGCCTTAACAGCGGATTGGTCACCCTTGGCAACATGGGCAGTCCCTCGCGCTTCAACTTCACGATGATGGGTGATAACGTGAATCTCGCCGCCCGCATGGAATCCGGCGCTAAGGCTTATGGCGTCTTCAGCATGGTGACTGAGGCGACTCATCTCGCGTGTCGCCAACATGGCGGCGATCATGTGGTTTTCCGGAATCTGGATCGCATGATTGTCAAGGGCCGCAGCCTGCCCGTTTCGATTTACGAAGTTGTCGGTCTGCGTGAATCCGTCACGGATCAGGCGCTGGAGTGCATCGATTTCTTCAGCATGGGACTGCAAGCCTATCAGATGATGGATTGGGACACTGCGGAAACCTGCTTCCGGCGGAGTGCGAGCTTGGAGCGGCATCAGCCGGGTCCAGCGTTTGCCAGCAATCCATCCATCGTCCTGCTAGAGCGCTGTGCCCAACTGCGCAACGAGCCGCCCGCCGGTGATTGGGATGGGGTGTATGTCATGAGGGGGAAATAAACTCAGGCGGAAGCCAGCAGGCTCAGGGCGATGACATAGCCGAGTTTGCACAAGACATGGAGTGACTGATCCGCCACAAGGCTCAATTTCCCCTCTCCCTTCGCCAAGTCGATCAATGCGTGCAACACGAGTTCCACAAAACCCAAAGCTAGAGAGCCGGAAACCAACCAGACCCCGCCGGCGTGCATGATCGAATGGGCGGATAGAGCCACCGCCCACTCGGCGCGGCCGCTCGCGGTTTTCCGCACTTTCTGGCGGGCAAGATAGTCGCCCTGCAACGGGAAGTCCGCCAAAACATGCACGACCACCAACGCGCAAAACAAAGAGAGCGGATCATGGATCATCCCGAGGTTCACTGGTTATCTTCCCAGTAATGATGAAGTGATGATTTCTGATCGGCGGTCGCTAATTTTTCATTCATGCTGCGAATCCGCCGGGATGCCAGCGCAAGCAGCCCGCGGAAAACCGAAAGTCCAGCGAGAGGGTCCGCATCCACAAATGCATCCAACTCGGAACGCGTGAGTGACCACACCAAGCTGCTGCTACGCACCACGGCTGTAGCACTCGCCTTCCCGGGATCAAACAAATTCACCTCACCGATTGCATCACCTTCGGCCAGCGAAGCGATCAAGACCTGTCGACCATCGACTTCGGAGACAATATGCAGATGTCCCTCCAAGATGATATACAATAAATCCTGAGTTTCTCCCTCTTTGATCAAGATACTGCCAATCTCTGGTCGGAGAAATTTTCCAAAACAGGAGAGAAACGATCGATGCTCGGATGACACTTGGCTCAAGAAACCAAGGTTTGGAAGCTCGGCCGATACAGGTAGATCACTCATGAAGATGAATTTGGGTTAGTTCGTGACAACAAGTGACAGATGCGTCATTGGTGCTCCGCTGTTCTTAGCAGACCCGCCCTCGATTCCAAGCGGTTTTCCCGTAAATTTAAGGGGCGTTGACGGATTCCCCGATGCAAAGCCCGGTCCAAGTTCGTTTTCGGGCCGCAGCGGCCCGCTGGCGGCCCGACGCTGCGCCCGCAGCACTCCACGGGAAAGCGGCAAACACGAAGAAGCCCCCGGACCTTTGCAGGTGCGGGGGCCTCGAAATGGAGCGGTCGGCTCAGGGTTTGACTGGCTCCGGCTTTTTGGCAAACGCGGCGCACCAGCCTGCGGCCGTCACCAATTTGCCACCGAAGGCGGAGCAGGGACCGGCTGCCTCACCCGCTTTGCCGGTGTAGAGTGCGCAACCATCGCAACGCTGCTCCTTTTTGTGATTCGGATATTTTGCGCCATCGACCTTGGCGGTGTCTTCCTTGTAACCAAGGGCGGTGGCCACGGGGTCTGATTCCTCAAGTTTGACGGGTGGCGGGGTTTGAGCCATCGAGCGGCTGCAGAGCAAGGCAGGCGCACTGGCGGAGACGGCGAGTTTGAACAGGAAATTGCGACGTGAGTTCATTTTGGATATTGGGTGCTGGTGTGGGTGAGCTTGGAGGTTGTAGGGTTCCTACTTGCTTGCCACCAAGATTGCGGATTTCCGGAATAATTCACGCCCTGATTTCCTATTTTCTGCGCATTTTCGTTCTTTTTTTCAAACCGTCGGTTTTCGCCTTCCCACTTGTCACTGCCGGCCCCACCGATGGCCGCTCGGCGGGCGGGGTGGACCGTCCACGGGTCGCGGGTGGCGGCACGCCGTGAATGTCGGTGATGACCTCGGGCGCGTTCATGAACGCGGCCTGCGCTGCGGCGTCCGGTTGCAGGTCGTGGACCTCGCGCGAAAGGATGAGCAGGCGGGTGAAGGCCTGTTGTCCGGCCTCGCCAGCCAGGAATGAAGTCAGGGTTTTTCCGGGGCTTCCGCCAGGGCCTCGAGATGGTGAGATAC
>JBIPMR010000579.1:0-3482 GCA_044369025.1 Luteolibacter sp. | reverse complement strand
GCAGCGCCTGGGAGACGCAATTCACGCTGCAGGGCAGCGTCCGCTGGCTGGAGCGCGCGGGCCCATGGGCGTGGGCGGCGGGAATCCTGATGTTGTTAGGGGACCTGGTGCTGCCGGTGCCGGGCACCATCGTTCTATCAGCCTTGGGCTTCGTCTACGGCACCTGGCTCGGCGGACTGATCGCCAGTGCGGGCCTGATGGCCGCCGGGCTGGCGGGCTACGGGGTGGGGCGGCTGTGCGGTGAAGGACTCGCGCGCCGCTGGCTGGGGAGCCGGGACTTTGATAGGGGCCACGCGCTTTTTTCGAGCGGCGGTGGCTGGGTGGTGGCGCTGTCGCGGGCATTGCCGATCCTGCCGGAGGTGATTTCCTGCATGGCCGGGCTGCTGCGCATGCCGTTCCGCAAGTTTCTAACATCGCTGGCCTGCGGCAGTCTGCCGATGGGTTTCGTTTTCGCCTGGATCGGCCAGGCCGGCCGCGACGCGCCGTGGCTCACCGTGGCGCTGAGCTTGGTGCTGCCGGCATTGCTGTGGGCGCTGGCGTCGCGGGTGAGGTGGTGAACCCATATCCGGCCTTGAACGGATGCGGGTGCCGTTGAATGCTGCGCCGATGCGCATCGAGATTCTCAATACCGGAACGGAACTTCTGCTAGGAAACACCTTGAACACCCACGGTGCGTGGTTTGGCCGGGAGTTGTTCAAGCTCGGGCTGCGCATCACCCGCCAAACCACCGTGCCCGATGGCGATGCGATCCGCGAGGCGCTCGAGGAAGCCATCCAGCGCGCGGATGCGGTGATCGTCACCGGCGGCCTCGGGCCGACCAGCGACGATCTCACGCGCGAGATCACCGCGGAGGTGTTAGGGCTGGAGCTGATCATGGACGAGGCGGCGTTGCGCTCGATGGAGGATTTTTTCGCGCTGCGCGGACGGCCGATGGCCGAGGCGAACCGCAAGCAGGCGCTCGCTCCGGTGGGCGCGGATGTGTTGCCGAACCGCAACGGCACCGCGCCGGGGGTGTATGTGCCGCCACGCCTGAACGGCAGTTCGAATTGCGCGGTCTTCTTGCTGCCGGGCCCGCCGCGCGAGCTCTATCCGATGTTTCACGACGAAGTGGTGCCACGGCTCAGGGCCTTGGCGGGTGTGGAAACCGTGAGTGAGGCGTTGGAGCTGAAATTCACCGGAATCGGCGAAAGCGATTTTCATGAAGGGATCGATCAACGTCTATCGGAAGTTCCCGGATTGGAATACGGCTACTGCGCCCACATCGGCGAGGTCGATTTGCGCTTGATCGGCAACCCGGCGGCGCTGGCCAAAGGGCGGGAGATCGCCTTGGAGCGTTTCGAGAATTTCCTCATCAGCGATGACGGCGCTTCGTTGGAGGAAACCGTGGTGCGGCTGTTGCGAGCGCACGGAATGAAGTTCGCCACGGCGGAAAGCTGCACCGGCGGTTTGATTTCCGACCGGATCACCGACGTTCCCGGTGCGAGCGAGGTTTTCACCCACGGATTCGTGACGTATGCGAACGAGGCGAAGATCGGATTGTTAGGCGTCGCCGCCGATTCCATCGCCAGCCATGGCGCGGTGAGTGAGGAGGTTGCCAGGGAAATGGCGGAAGGTGCGCTGCGGGTCAGCGGCGCCGACATCGCCGTGGCCGTCACCGGCATCGCCGGGCCTGGTGGTGGCACGGACGAAAAGCCGGTGGGCACCGCATGGCTCGCGGTGGCTGCCAGAAACAGCCTCACCGAAGCCTCGAAGATCTTCCACCCGCGCAACCGCCACGACTTCAAACTCGCCGTGAGCCAGGCCGCGCTGGAAGCGGTGAGGCGGCGGTTCCTCCCTCCGCAGGCTTGAATCCAGAATGATCCAACGATTCACGCTCCTTGCTCCAGTGTGGATTCGAGTTCTTTGGGGAGCACCTGCGCCCTTGCAGGTGGTTTTCGGCGCCCTCGCCGAAAACCGCGCCGATTTCCGTGCAACGCCTGTCTTTGGCGAGGGCGCCAAAGACAACACGCGAGGCGCGTGTGCTCCCCTTTGAGAATTTTTTTCAGCATCCGGGTGTTCACAACCCCTTGAGCGCCTCGAGCACATCATCCGGCGCGAGCAGTTCCGGCAGGATGACGGGGTCCTTGCCGGGGGCTAACAGGACATTGACCGGAATGGCGGTGCGGCCGAGTTTTTGCAGCGCGGCTTCGATCTCCGGGTTGGGTTTGGTTTTGTCCGCCTTGAGGGCGACGACGCCTTGCTCCTTCATCAGCGCGATGACCTCCTCCGTGTAGGCGCGTTTTTTGTTCACCTGGCAAGTGGCGCACCACTGGGCCGTGAAGTCGATGTAAACGGGCGTGCCATCAGCCAGCAGCTCCTCCACCCGTTCTTGGGACCAGGGCTCCCATGCGAGCGCCGACGGTTTCGGCGGTTTCACCAGGATGAATCCCGCGGCGGCGAAAAAGAGGGTCAGGATGAGGGCGATCGCGCGGGTTTTGCGATTGCGATGGGGCAGGTTCCAGCGGCCGTGAATCCAGCCGGCGATGGCGATGGTGCTGAGGCCGAAGATCGGGCCGAGCAGGTTGTCGAGATCGATCAGGCCGGCATAGACCCACAGCAGGTAGCCGGCGGTGGCGAAGAGCAGGAACGACATCGCCTGCTTGAAGCTCTCCATCCACGCGCCGGGCCGCGGCAGGAAATCGATGAGTTTCGGAAAAATCGATAGAATCAGATAGGGCAGCGAGAGGCCCGCTGCCATCGCGGCGAAAGCGAGGAAGAACTGGAAGGCGGGCAATCCAAAAGCCGCGCCGATGGCAACGCCGAGAAACGGGCCGGAACACGGCGTGGCGAGCACCGTGGCCAGCACTCCGGAGAAGAACGAACCCGCCATTCCTTGTTTGGCCATCCATGAGCCGCCGATCGAAGTGGCGGAGGTGCCCATTTCGAAAACTCCGTACATGTTGAGTGCGAGCACGAACATCAGAAGCATCAGCACGGCGACAACCCACGGGCTTTGCAGCTGGTAGCCCCAGCCGATGGTCTCGCGGGCGGCGAACAGGATGCCGCTGAGCACGGCGAACGAGGCGAATACTCCGAGCGTGAAAATGATGCCGTGCAGCGCGATTTTTTTCCGGTCGGATCCGGCTTGTTGGACGAAGCCCATGATCTTCAGGCCGATCACGGGGAAAACGCAGGGCATCAGATTGAGAATCAAGCCGCCTAACAACATGCCGCCGAGCACCGGCAGCAACTTGGAAAACGCCAACGCCTTGGCGGGCGGGCTGGCGATCACGGTGTCCGGAATTTGATAGGACTTCGGACCGACAAGAATGCCGGAAAACGATTTGCCCTGCGGAATCGGGTTGTCGAACGCGTCCTGGGTGGCGCGCTTCAACTGGATCAGCCAGCCGTCGCCGTCGCGGCGGATGCTGCCGCCGGCGCTCACGGATTGGAGGAATGCCTGGTCGGGAATGAAATCCGTCGGCTCGACTGTGGAGTTCACC
>JBIPMR010000580.1:0-3482 GCA_044369025.1 Luteolibacter sp. | reverse complement strand
ATACGGCGGGTTGCCGTCGTTGCGCCCGTGGCCGGGGATGCCCGTCCCGGTGAGGGATGGATAGTAGAAGTCCGCCGCCGATTGATCGTAGAAGCGGAAGAACGGGGAGACCGTGAATTTCGCCGAAACCTGCTGGTGCCAGGTCAGATGAATCGTGTTAGAAACGAGACCGTCGAGATCGCAGAAGATCCGGTAGGCGGCCACCAGGCTGGCGTCGGCCGCCTCGAAATAGTGCCTGCCGGTAACCTTGAGGGCGAAGCGGTCGCGCTCACCGGGCCGGTTCTCCGGAAAGGTGAAGGTATCCGTCACCGGAACGGTACCGCCGCCGGGCACCGGCACCTCGATCGTGCCCGTCTGCGAGATTTCACGATAGGGATCGGATAGATAGCCTTGCGAATGGCCGTAGGTGAAGTTGAGATCCAGGACGGTGTTCTTGGAAAGGATTTGCGAAACTCCCAGCGCGAGATCGACCGAGTCCTTGCCCAAGTCCTCGGCGATCACCGTGCCGGGAGTGGCGACGACCGTATCGTTCGCAATCGCCAGTCCGGCCGAAACCACGGTGTTCTTGTCGAAAAACTCCGCCTTTCCGCCGAGCGCATATGAATTGGAGATATAGTCGATTTCCTCGCTCCGGGTGTATTCGAAAGTCATCAGATAGTCACCGGCCTTCTGTTCGACCAAGAGCGATACCGCGTCGCGATCATCGTTGACCTCGGCGAAGTTCCATTTGTCAGGATCGTTGCGGTCGTAGGTGCCCACCGGCGTCGCGCCGCTGATGCTGTCCATCACATAGCGGACGCCGAGCGCGGTCCCGGTCTCGAACTGCTGGCGAATGTCGAAGTAGTGGGACTCCACGTTGACCCGCCCGTCCTCCTCGTTGTAGGACTCGTACTGATAGTCAAAGGAGTTTCCCTCGGCCGCTGCGCGTGGAGCCATGGCAAGCAGGCAAAGGGGACCGAGCCACGGGCGGGCTGAGGGGAAGTTCGACGACACGTTCGGCATTTCTCAACAACTTCCCATCCGTTTCGCCCACGCTTTGCAAACCCGCCACCGTAACCAATTGGTTACGCACGATTTCCACCGATCGCGGGCAGGCGCATTTCAAACGTGATCCAACCCGGCGCGGAGTCCACCAGCAGCACCTCGCCGCCGTGAGCCCGCACCAGTTCGCGGGCGATGTTGAGCCCGAGTCCGTGGCCGCGGACATTTCCGCCGATATCCGATCCGCGCCGGAAGCGCTCGAAGATATGGGCTTTGTCCGTCCCGGAGATTTCCTTGCCGGTATTGGCGATGCGGACTCCCACACCGGATTCGTCCGCGAAGGTACGAATCCGGACAACCCCCTGACAGGGAGTGTATTTTGCGGCGTTTTCGATCAGGTTCTGCATGACCATCGCCAGCAGCCGGCAGTCGGCCAGGATTGGAATTTCTCCGGAAAACGCCTCCTCCACCGAGATTTTCTTTTCGGACACCAGGATCTGGAGGTCCTCGCAGGCGGCCTGCACGAGAAGGTTGAGATCGATTTCCTCCTTCTGCAAAAACATCCGCCCCGCGTCGGCCTGGGCCAATAACAGGAGATCCTCGATGAGCGAGGTCAGCCGCCGCGTCTGCTGCCTGAGCGTGGCGACTTCCGCCGCCTGCGTTTCATTCAGCTGGGTGTCCTGCGCCAGATGGTCGAGGCCGGCGCGCATGATCGCTACGGGCGTTTTCAACTGGTGCGACGCATCGGCGGAAAAGCGCGTGGCCACTTCGTAGGACGACTGGAGCCGGTCGAAACTCCGGTTCACCACCTCGGTGAGTTTCGCGATCTCATCCCGCGCCGCCGGCATTGGCAGACGTTCGCGCGGATTGCTCGCGCTGATTTTTTCCGCCGCCGCGCTCAGCTGCGCCACCGGCGCCACCGTCCGGCGCCCCAGCCACAAACCGCCGAAAAACACCACCAGCCCGACCGCGGGCAGCGCCGTGGCGAAGCCGATTCCGAGGTTTTTCATGAACCGCTGAATCATGTGCATCCGCGCCCCGATCCTGACGATGTATGGCCCCTCCTTCCACGCCCCTACCCGGCACGCCTGCCCGAACAAGGTCTCGGTCCGGGTTTGACCGATCGCTCCCGCAGGCAGGCTGCCCCGCAGGTTGGAAGACTGATAGACGACTTTTCCCGAAGGTCCTTCGACCGTCAGATAGTGCTCACGCAGCGGCACCGGAATGAAACTTTCGGTCAGCGGATGCTCCGGGTCCTCGGGCGCGTCCCGGAAATTCTCCAAATCCCGGAACAATTCGCCCGCATCCTCCGCGAGCTCTTGATCGAGCTCGGCGATCTGGAAGAAATACAGCGTGACCATCATCACGCAGCAACCGGCGACCAGCGCCGTCATCGTCAACAAGGCGGCGTAAACCCCGGCTTTGACCCTGAAGGACAGACCTTTCATGGCGTGGGTTCCATGACGTAGCCCACGCCGCGGATGGTGCGGATCAGCGGTTCCGCGCCCGGCCGGTCGAGCTTTTTGCGCAGCCGCATGATGAAGATTTCCACGGTGCGCGTGTCGTATTCATGCTCGCGCTCCCAGATCCGCTCGCAGATTTCATCGCGGGAAAACGTGCGTCCGGGTTCCTTCATGAACACCTGCAGCACCTCGAACTCGCGCGGTGAAAGCTCGATCCGCTTGTCTCCCTGGCTCACGCGGCGCCTGGGCGTGTCCATGCACAGCTCCCCGACCCGGTAGACGATGTCCGTTGCCGGACCCGCGTTGCGCCGGCCGAGCACATCCACCCGCGCCAGCAGCTCCTCCATCGCGAACGGCTTGGTCAGATAATCATCCGCCCCCGCCTTCAAGCCCGCCACCCGGTCGCCGATCTCCGACCGCGCGGTGAGCATCAGCACCCGCAGCGGCAGCCGCGCCTCGCGGATCCGTGACAACACCCCGAATCCATCCAAGCCCGGCAGATTCACATCCAGCACCACCAGATCAAACCGCCCGCCGGTCACCTCTTTTAAGGCGGCCAGGCCGTCGCCGACCTTCTTCACTTCATGTCCAGCGCGCATCAGCGCGCGAGCCACTTGCTCCGCAAGCTGCGGTTCGTCTTCGACCAGAAGAATGTCCATGAGCCTTCAGGCTTTCACAATCCACCCATTGCGCAAGCCCGGAAGATCTCTAAGAAATTTCCAACAAATCCCGCGCCCGGTCCCAATCCGGCGCTGCGAACCAGCCGTTGCCATGAAACCCAAGATCCGCAGCGCATCCATCACCTTGTCCACCTTCGCCGCGCCCGCCGCCACGGCTTCCCGGGCGACACTTGAAGATCCGCTCACCGCCTACCAGGGCGAATCGAACGCGGCCGGCCGGGCGCCACCGACAGCCTCGGGCCGGGATTGCGTCTGGGGCGCGGTATCTGTAAAAGCACCGGCATGTCATTTTCAACCGATCAGAAATCCGCCGGATATGCCACGATCCTGCGCATCCCGAACCTGCAAGCCTCATGAA
>JBIPMR010000578.1:0-3483 GCA_044369025.1 Luteolibacter sp. | reverse complement strand
TTCTGGCGGCGGAGATCCTTTTCCTGCTCGCGGATGAGTTTGGCGTAATTCACCTGCTCGAGGCGGAGTTTCTTGATTTCCTCCTCCTGGGCGGGTGAGAGGTAAAGCTCGGCACCGCCGGATTTCTGGGCCTGGAGGTCGCTGAGTTTCTGTTGGGCGGCCTTTTGTTTTTCCTGGAACTCTTCGATTTTGGCCCCGACGGTTTTGTTGAAATCCGACTCCATTTTCTGGACCACGGTGAACGGCCGGCGGATGGCGGTGCGCGAGCGCGAGCCGATCAAGTGCTTGGAGCCGACGGCTTGGTCGAGCAGGTTGAACAACAGCGAGGCGTTGCCATTCACCGGTGTCGCCATCTGGGTGCCGCCGAAATTCTGCACGTTGTAGGCAAAACGATCGTAGAAGGCATCGACATCGGCGATCAGGAAGACGTTGCCCGGCGAGGTGCCTTCCTTGAGCGACTCGACTTTCGGTTCGTCCTTTTTCTCCTCCGCATTTTCACCCTCGGCGGCGGCGGCCTTGGGTTTGCCGTCCGGGAAGGCGGTTTTGAAAACGCCGGTGAGGTGGGTGACGAGGTCGTAGGCTTTGCCGCTGGAACGGAAACTGGTGGTGAGCGCGGGGTCGAGCTGGGAGGCTTTCGTCGCATCGACGAAGCCGGCTCCGGTGGTGGATTTCAACAGGCTGTTAGCTGAGAGGCCGCTGCCGCCGGTCACGGTGAAGGCGCCGGGCAGGATGAAGGTGAGCGAGCCGAGATCCTTGGTGATGACGTTGTCCTTTTGCGGCATCTGGTCCTTGCTGAGGGTGGGGATGGCGATGCCGGTCCGGTTGCCGCCGAATTTGGTGGCGAGCGTGGGATCTGCCAGAACCCTGCCGGATTCGAAGGAGACGCCCCAGGCGGCTAGAAGGGTGGGGAGCGTGGAGGTGGTGGGGTTCGGCGGCTGCTGGCCCATCATCGGATTGCCCGGCGGGGTGGTCATTTGCGCGGCGACGGAGAAGGCATCGAGGCAGGCGACCACGGTGCCGCCACCGAGCACGTATTGATCGACGACATACTCGGCTTGAGGGGTGATTGCCGCAGGGTGGAAAAGCAGCAGGACCTTGATGACTTTCGGGTCGATGGCGGTGGCGTCCATGGTGATCTCCACCACGTCGAAGGATTGTTTCAGCTGCTGATAGATGACCCAGCCCGGGGTCGGCGGCTGGCCGGGCATCATTGCGGGCGCGCCCTTGAGATCGAGGCCGGAGATGATGCCGATTTTCGGTTTGGTGGCGGTGCTGACCTCGCCGATGGCCTTGGAGAGGTGGTATTCGAGCATGGTCTCCTCGCGGGGATCGAGGAAGGGGATCACGCTGCTTTTATCCAGGCAGGAGATGGCGAGGCCGAAGTAGAGGTTTTGATCGTCGAAGCGCTGGCCGTTGATGCCGTCAAGATTGGCGGAGTCCTCGGCGTCGGTATCGGGCTGCGGATCGAGGTTTTCGATGCGGAGTTTTCCGTTGGATAGATTCGCGTATTCCTTGAGCAGGTCGTCGACGCGGCGCATGTGGAGCTTGAGCGCCTCGGGGATGAAGTCGGTGCTGCGGGTGGCGTAGTAGCGGATGACGACCGGGGTATCGAGCTCGCCGAGGATGGCGCGGGTGCCGTCGGAGAGCGTGTGGACTTTGTTTTCGGTGAAGTCCACGCCGCGATTGCCGAGCGGGGTGAGTGACACAAGCCAGTTGGCCAGAATGGCGATGGCGACGAGAGCGGCAACGCCGAGGGCCGCGCGGGTGACCGGATGGTTGGTTTTCATGATGGAATTTGAAAGCTGGAAGTGGATGTCAGGGGGCGGTCAGGCGCGCTTCGCGGAGAGAATGGCGCTGGTGCCTAGCAGGCAGACGAAGATGAACGAGACGAACCAGACGATGTCCTGCAGTCGGAGCAGGCCGCGGTTGAGCGAGCTGAAGTGGTCCCACACGCCCATCGAGACGACGGCTTCCACGGCGGCCGGCGAGACGGCCTTGCCGAGCTCGCGGGTGAAATCATCGTAGCCGCAGAGCACCATCGTCACGCAAATGGCGACGGAGACAATCAGGCAGACGACTTGGTCGCGGGTGCAGGCGGAGACCAGCATGGTGATGGCGAGGAAGGTGCAGCACACCAGGAAACTGCCGATGTAACCGGCGAGGATCGCGCCGTTGTCGGGCTCGCCGAGGTAGTTCACGGTGATGATGATCGGGAAGGTGAGCAGCAGCGCCGCCAGCCAGACGGTGGCGGCGGCAAGGAATTTCCCGACGATGGCGCTCCAGGTGGAGACCGGGAAGGTGCCCAGCAGCTCGATGGTGCCGGTGCGTTGTTCGTCAGCCCAGAGCTTCATGCCGACGGCGGGTGCCAGCAGCATGTAGATCCAGGGCTGCCAGAAAAAGAACGTCCATTCGAGCGAGGCATCGCCGATGGTCATGAATTTCCCGAAGCTGAAGGTGAGTCCCATCGAGAGGAATAGGAAAATCACGATGATCGCATAGGCGGTGGGCTGGGAGAAATAACTGCTCAGCTCGCGTTTGTAGATGGTGAGTGATGACATTGATTTTGGGGTAAATGCTGAAAAACTGAGATGCTGAAAAGCTGAAATGGGTAGAGACGCTGTCAGCTTTTCAGCTTTTCAGCGTCTCAGCTTTTACTTCATGCGGCTGCTTCGGTGTCCCGGGTGGTGACGGCGCGGAACAAATCGGTGAGCGAGCCGGTGCCCGATTGTTCGAGCAGCTCGGCGGGGGTGCCGTCGGCGACGATTTGCCCGCGGTCCACGATGACGGCGCGGGTGCAGGCGGCTTCGACTTCCTCGAGGATGTGGGTGGAGAACAGGATGGCCTTGGTTTTTCCGAGGCGCTTGATGAGCTGGCGGACTTCGAATTTCTGGTTGGGGTCGAGGCCGTCGGTCGGTTCGTCGAGGATGAGGACCTCCGGGTCATGGAGCAGGGCTTGGGCGAGGCAGGTGCGGTGGCGGTAGCCCTTCGAGAGGGTGTCGATGGACTGGCGGGCGACGCTGTTGAGGAAGCAGGTTTCGATGGCGCGCTCGACCGCGTCGTTTTTCGCGCTGCCCTTGAGGCCGCGGATGCTGGCGCAGAATTTCAGGAAGCCGACGACGGTCATGTCGTTGTAGAGCGGGGCGGATTCCGGGAGATAGCCGATCCTGGTTTTCGCCTCGCCGGGATTTTCCGTGATGGAAATGCCGCACACCCTGGCGTCGCCGGAGGTGGGCGGGATGAAGCCGGTGATCATGCGCATGGTGGTGGATTTTCCGGCGCCGTTAGGCCCGAGAAACCCGAGCACTTCGCCTTTTCTGACGGTGAAGGACAGGTGGTCCACGGCCATTTTGGAACCGAATTGTTTGGTGAGGGATTCGACTTCGATCATGGGATTGAAAATAGGTTTGCCTGGGATTCTCGCGCAAAGCGACGCCGCGGAGGTTGGTTGTTTGAAAAAATGCATCGAGAAAAAAATTCCCGCCG
>JBIPMR010000577.1:0-3488 GCA_044369025.1 Luteolibacter sp. | reverse complement strand
TTGGCGGCGTTTTCATCGAGCCGATTGGTCGCGCCGGTGAGGGGTTCGGGGTTGACGCGCTGGGTTTCCCCGGCGGTGACGCGGTAGAGGTTGAAGGCGGTTGTTGCGGGATCGCTGCCGAGCAGGCGCCAGCCGAGATAAACCTGGCCAGCTCCTTGGCGGATGGCGATGAGCCCGCGGTCGAGCGTTTCCATTTGGCGCTGGGCGGCGGCCGGCAGCACGGCGGCGAGCAGGCAGGTGAGGATCCGCCGCCGGATGGGGATTTTCGGGAGCATGGTGTCGCGGTTTAAAACTCCGCCGGGCCTGCGCTTGTTGCATACCCAATCGGGGTAGTCTCAGCCGCGGCGGATTTTCGAGCCGTTGAAAAGAATCATGATCCGATAGACCCGCTTCGCACGGGTTTCGATTTTCCCGGTCTGGAGATCGAAGCGCTCGGGGATTTCCTGGCGGTGGATATCAACGCTGGCGCGGAAGCCGCGCTCGGAAAAGACATCGATCAGAATGGCGATGGCGACGGGATCTTCAAACAGCGCGTCCTCGGTGTTGATCATCGCGCGGCCGCTGACGGCGTAACGTTTGATGATGGGCATCATTTTCCCCTGGATGAAATCGACGACGGTGCGCATCACGGCCGGGTGCTCCACCTGATAGCCGTCGAGCCGGTTGACGAGCTCCTGGCGCGCGTGCTGGACGATTTCATCCGCCAGCGGGATGTGGCGCAGGGTGTCGAAGGTGCGCGGGTCGAGTTCGAGCGAGCTTTGGTATTCGAGCTCGGAGATGATATTCTGTTGGACGACCTCGATGGGTGCCTGGGCGTTGATGAAATGATAGTGGAAAATCTGTTTGAGCGAGACCAGCGCGTCGTAGGTTTTTTCCTTGAAGGTGCGGTAGCGGTTGCGGGCGAGTTCGGGATCGAAGTCGGTGTTGCGCTCTTCCTCCAACTGGCCGACGCCGGAGTGGCGGACCTCCGCGTTTTTGACGATCGCCTCGCGGCCGCGCCTGAGCTGGCGGGCGATGCTTTCCGCCTCATCGACGAAGAGCACCATGATGTGGAAAATCGGCTGGCGGAAATGGTGCGCCCGCGGCGTGTCGGAAAACTCGCGGCGTAGCAGCACCATTTGATCGTAAAACAGCTTCAAGCACTCGACCTGGACGGTGGTGCGGGGAAAACCATCGAGCACCGCGCTGTCGCGGAATTCCGGCTTGAGCAGCTCTAATAATAACAGCCGCAGCACCTCCTCGTCGCCGACCATGCCGCCGTTGGCCTTGATCTTCTGCGCCTCGGGGGAATCCAGCAGCTCGCTGATGACGATGGGCGGCGCGCTGATCCCGCGGACCAGGCAGATGAACGCCGTGTTGGTGCCCTTGCCGGAACCGGGCGCGCCGCCTAGCAGAATCAGCTCCTTGGGGAACAGCAGGTTTTCCCGGCCGCATTCCTGTTCGAGTTCTTTCCAAACCCGGTTGAAGATCAATTGCGCGTCCTTGATTTCAAGGTCGGGCGTCTGGTTGGATGAGGAAGGTCTTTGAGGCACGGCGGCTCTGAGGTAACAAGATTGTCACCATCGGTCCAGCGCCGCACATCGGAATTGCGGAAATCACCGGTCAAGATGCCTGACCGTATTGCCGCAAAGGTCTTGCCAGACCCAAACCTTCAGTGTGAACCTGCTTCGAGAGCGACTCCGTGGAAGGTTCCGCCTACTCCCAGCCACCACCGCCATGAAGCCGTCCCGCCTCCTCATTCAGGGATTCACCAACTTTCACCGGAAAACGCTTTTCCGGCTGGCGGTGATCGCCCTGCTTTTCTATCTGATTTTCGTTCCCGATCCATGTAAACTGCCCGGCACCATGGTTCTTTCCGCCCAGTTTGCCGGAGTCCTGCTGGTCTTCGCCGGAATCCTCGGGCGCATCCTCGCCACCATCTCCATCGGGGGGCATAAGGACCGCCGGATCATGAAAACCGAGCTGTATTCGATTTGCCGCAACCCGCTCTACTTCGCCTCCTTGCTCATGGCCATCGGCGTCGGCACCGTCTCGGGTCGTCTGGATTTCCTGGTCCTGGTGATGGCGGGCTATCTGGCGATCTTTTATCCGATGATGCTGAATGAGGCGAAATACCTCAGGGAGCACTTCGAGGACTTCGCCGAGTATGAGGCGCGGGTGCCGCTTTTTTTCCCGAGTTTCAAATTGTGGGAGGAACGCAAGCACATCGAGATCAACTTCAAATTGGTGAAGCGCACACTCCTCGACTCATCACTCGCGCTGCTCGCCATTCCGGTGATCGTCCTTGTCCGGGCGTTTGGCTAAGCGCTGGCCGGGGCCGCGCGGCCGATCGTCGCGGCATGCCGCAGCGGCCGGGCATGAAATGCGGAGGAAGATCGCCTGCAAAGCAAGCTGGTCGGCCCGCTTCGGCTCTTTTAAAGGTTCCGCATGCAAGGCACGCTTTGTTTGATTTTCGAAACCTCCACGCCGCACGCCTCGCTGGCGGCGGTGACGCCCGACGGCCACTTGGCGCAGCGCGATTTCACCAGCGATCGCAACCACAACGCGGTGTTGTTTTCGCCGCTCAAAGAGCTGTTGGACGCGCGGGGCGGGCTGGAAATCGGGTTGGTGATCGTTGGCAGCGGGCCGGGGAGTTACAGCGGCACGCGGGTGGGAATCGCCGCCGCGCAGGGGGTCGCGATCGCCGCAGGCTGTCCGGCGGTCGCGCTGCCATCCATCCTGGCAGTGCCGTCCGCGCAGGGGGGGGGACCCTGTCTGGCGATCGGCGATGCCCGCCGCGGAAGTTTCTGGACGGCGGGAATGGCGAATCTCCGCATGTCCGGCGACCCGCAGCTGACCGATGCCGCGGGCCTGGAGGAAATCGTGGGCGCGGCGATCCGGGACGGGGTGACGGTTTTCTCGTTTGAAGACCCCGCGCGGTTTCCTCTATCCGAGGAGCTCGGCCGTCAGGTGAAACTGGAATTTCCGAATGCCGAACGCCTTTGGCACGCATGGCGGGCGGCCGACGATGACTCCCGCGCGCGCTGGGCGGCGGCGATTCCGCAGCCGATCTATCTGAAACCGCCGCACATCACTCCGGCGAAACGCCCGTGGCTGGTTCAACCCTGAGCTTCGCGCCGCCAAACGGTGACGAGCGAGGTGGTCCACTGGAATTTGCGCGCGGTTTCGCGGATGAGGAAGGGTTCTTCCGCGCGCCGGATGAGCGCGAAAGCGGGCGTTAGAGATTCATGAAGCCACTCGAAAGTCCCCGCCACCGGCCAGTTTTCCGGCGGGGTGAATTCCTCCAGCCAGGTGCATGGCGTGGCGAGCACCAGTTCGCCACCGGGGTTCACCAAGGCCGGCAGCCGGTCTAACAACCGCTTCGGCTGCGGCAGGCGGCAGAGCAGATTGGCCGCGTGCAGGCGGTCGAACGATCCGAGATCCTCCGGCAGATTCATCGCGTCGCCCTGGAGAAACCGCAGCTTGCCACCGTCGACGCCGGATGGCGG
>JBIPMR010000576.1:0-3489 GCA_044369025.1 Luteolibacter sp. | reverse complement strand
CGCTCGATCACCTCCGCCAGAACGAGGAAACCCGCGGCAAATAGTTCCCCCCAGACAGTCCCCCCAGACAGCCCCCCCAGACAGTTCCCCCCCGCCCCCCCGGAAACGCCGACAATTTCCCTGTGCCGCGTCGATCAGGCTCATTTGTGGATTAGCCGATTGCTCAAGACCGCGCGGCACAGGGATTCATTTTATTTCAAAGATCCGACCGATCTCGGGTGCCAGAAGATCCCCTCACCCCTTCTCCGGATACACCACCTGTTGCAGAAACAGCCCGTCCGCGGGCGCGCAGAGCGGGGACTTGCCGAGTGGCAGGCCGGGTGCTTGGTCGAGCAGCGCGGCGAAATCATCCAGCCGGATGCGGCCTTGCGCGGCGTGGACCGCGCCGCCGGTGAGCAGGCGGACCATTTTGTAGAGAAATCCGTCGCCGCGGTAGCTGATCTGATAGCCGTCCTGCAAGGTGGTGAGTTCCACCGACTCGATCGTCCGGCACCAGTCGATGTCGGGCGTTTCGTTGCCGCGGTAGGCGGCGAAGGCATGGAAGTCGTGCCGGCCAAGAAAGAGCGAGAGCGCCTGCCACAGCACATCCACATCGAGCTGGCGCGGCAGATGCCAGGCGAGGCCGGCCTTGAGCGGCGGCAGGATGGGGTCGGTGCAGAGATCGAAGTGATAGATCTTCCCGATCGCGGAAAAGCGGCTGTGGAAATCCGGTGCGACCTCCTCGCAAGCCATGATGCGGATGGTGGCGGGCAGCTTGCAATTGAGCGCCGGCACCCAGTTGCAGGGATTCATGGAAATTTCCGGCGGCGCGTCAAAGTGGGCGATCTGCGCCAGCGCGTGCACGCCGGTGTCGGTGCGGCCGGAGCCGTGGAGGCGCAGCGGTTGTTTGGCGACTTCCGCCATCGCCGCGTGGAGGATGTCCTGCACGGTGTTGCCGCCGGCTTGGGATTGCCAGCCGCTGTAGGGCCGGCCGTCGTAGGCGATCGTAAGTTTGAGACGCATCATGGATTTCCCGGCCCATCAACGAACACCCGGGAATCCTGTGCAACCCTGTTCTTTCAAATCTGGAAAATCGCGGGTGTCCCACGCATTGACGGGGAAGGTGGTGCTCTCATGATCCACGCGGTTGAATTTCGCCTCCCAGTTAAAGATGCACATTTCAAGTCGGGTGGAATAGAGTGCGACCGCTGCGGATGACCCGGAGGATGCCGTCGGCCGGAATTTTCACCGGGTCACCGGGGGAGAGTTTGGACAGGAGCCCCTGACTGAGCTCTTTGCCGGGACAGGGATCCGGAACGGATCATCGCGCGCAGCCAGAGTATTGGCGATGGGCTTGAGAAGGTCCGACTGGATGATGTAGCCGGGAATACCGGCCAAGCGCGATCCTTCAGCCGCCTCCGGGGTGGCAAAGCTGTTTCTTCCAAGGTCTGATTTACTGATTTCCGGAGTTGAGCGTCACTCAGGAAGCGAACATCAATCCAGCCTAGTGAATTGTCGGGCATTTTTGTCCCCTGACCTGCCTCATCAATTTCCCGATCGGAAACCTCCGTGTCAAAGCGCGAAAGCGCGATCCGCTTGTCAGATGGCCCATTGATTTTTTAAGGGCGCCGGAGTGGTCGCGGAACACCAGCTGCCGCTCGCGAATACCTGCGAACCAAGGCCCTCGCCGTCTGATGAAATTTTCGCGCTTTACGCATCCGGATGCGGCCATGGATTTCCGCGCGGCGGCAGTTTGTTGGTCGGGGTGATGCGGGCATCCTCAATTTCGGCGGGAACCTCCGCGCCTGTCAAAACACCCCGTGTTAGAAAAACGATCCGGGCTAGCAGCTTCAACTTCACGGCAATCGATCAATGATTCATTCGTTCCGCCTTTTCGCGAAGGGCGGGCTGGAGTCGAGCACGACGGTGATCGCCTTGGTCACCTCGGGATTGTCGCAGATGCGGGGCGGCATTCCGCCGGCGGTCTTGAGGCCGCGCACTTCCAGCTTCTCGGTGAGGCGATAGGGAAACGGACGTTTGTTGCGCGAGGAGCCGCCGGGATCGCTGAAAAAAGTGACGCCATCATCCTTGGCCGAACGCTTCGAGTCATCGACGAACAGGCCATCGATCCGGATCAGACGAGGCATGAAACAAGGGTAGCCGAAGTCATGCGTGCCGTCGTTTTGCATCCCGAACATCACCGGACTGCCCTTGGGCGGAATCCAGCGGCTGTTGCGAATGAGAACCTCGCCCTCCCAGGTGGAACCGTAATCGCTGCGAAACGAGACCAAAGATCGCCCGTGGAGGGTGGAATCCTCGACGATCAAACGCCCCCGGCCGATCGCATTGAGTCCCGCATGGCCGAGCGTCGAGCGGCGGATGATGTAGCTTCCGGAAATCCCCATGTGGACGTCCACCCGCGAGAGAACGCAGTCCTCGACGAGGAAGTTTTTCATAAAATTGGTGGCGACCACCCCCCAGCGGCTGCGGTCGTGGATGTCATTCCCCATCCGGCAGTGGCTCATGCGGAAGTCCACCACCAGGTTGGCGTGGTAGCCGTAGGTGCCCATGGCGACGGTTTTGCCCGCGGTGCCGATTTTTTGATAGGTTTTCCTGCCGTCGATCACGCAGTTGCGGAAAACGACGTTGGCGCACTTGTTGGCACTCAGGAAGCCGCCGTAGGGCTGGCCGATGTCGGTCTCGCCGGTGACGCGGTGGGTCACGCCGTCCACCACGGTGCGGGATCGGCTGATGGTGATGTTGCGGCCCCAGTAGCTGGATCCCTTGCCGTGCACCATCCGGTTGGCGATGTTGGTGAAAACCCCGCCCCGCAGCAACAGCGGTTCCGCGTCGATCTTGCGCGCATCGACGCGCGTGACGACATCGTAATCCCAGTCGATCGCCCCTTCGATCGAGCCATCGCGGCGGAGGATGAAAACTTCCTTCTGCCCGCTGCCGTCGCTCCGGTTCAGGCCACGGCGGATGAAGAGTTTGGTGTTTTTGTTTTCCACATAAACCAGGCAGTCGCTGGCGGGGCGGACGTCCAGTTTCGTCTGGCCACGCGTGAGCCGTGCGATTTTCATCGGCAGCGGCTGCCACAGGGAACGAACCTCGAACAGCGGCTTGCGGTGATTTTCGACGCCCTGGCTGTCGTCGATGATGAACCGGGAGGTCCCCCAATCGGTGTCGGTGGCGATGATGGCGGTGAGCGCCTTGCGGCCGAGATGATAGGTCGCGTCCGGTTTCGAGCGGACCGGCAGGCCGTTTTGATTCGCGTGCTCGTGGGCCTTGCAAATGGCTGGCAAGTCGTCGGCCACGCCGTCGCCGAGCGCGCCGAATGCTTCGTAGGTGACCGGGTCTTTGTCCGTGGCTGGAGCGCCGGGGGCCGCGTGCAAGGGGCCGGCCGTGATGGTGAGGAACACCGCCCATCCAGCGGCAAGGGTGGAAAAGTGAGAGAGGATTTGCACGGCGGATGGAATCAAGCTGGGGTGGATACCGTACTACGGGAAT
>JBIPMR010000059.1:0-10690 GCA_044369025.1 Luteolibacter sp. | reverse complement strand
AATCCTGTGGGTCGGTCGTTTGACCAAGCCGAAGCGCTTGGAGTGGCTGCTGGATCTCGCGGAGCGCTGTCCGGACGCCGACTTCGATGTCTTGGGCGCGGCCAACACGGAGAGCGACTATGCAAAAAAGGTGGTTGAGCGGGCAGGCACGATCCCGAATGTGTTCATGCGTGGTCGGGTTCTTCACGCCGAGATGGGCGGGTTTTATCGCAAAGCCGATTTGTTGTGCTCGACATCGGTCTATGAGGGATTTCCAAATGTCTATCTGGAGGCTTGGAGTCTTGGGATTCCTCTGGTGACGACCTTTGATCCGGATGACGTGGTCAAGACCTATGGCCACGGCCGGGTGGCCACGGATGTTGACGGGCTGGCAGCCGCGGTGGCTGAGTTGAGTGAATCCGGCACCTGGAACGTGGCTTCGGAGGCCGCGCGATCCTACTTCCTGGAGTTTCACCAAGTGAAGGTCGCCATGTGCGCCTTCAAGGAGGAGTTCTTGGAATTGAGGACGAACCTTGGCAAGGCCTGAATAATCTGAACGATGTCCATTGAATCCGACAACCCCATGGAGGGCTCCGCAAGGCGGAAGCTTGTTTACATTCTTTCCCCCAGCTTTTCCGGATCGACGTTGCTGACGATGCTGCTGGCCCAGCATCCAGGAATTGCGACCATCGGAGAACTGAAGGCGACCGCGATGGGGCCGACCGAAGAGTACGTGTGTTCCTGCGAGCAAGCGATCAGGAGTTGCCCCTTTTGGAAGACGCTGAAAGAGCGGTGCGCGGATGCTGGGGTATCCTTCGATGTCTCGGAATTCAATACGCACTTCGGGTCATCCGGCCGTTTGAGTGATCGTGTTCTCGGGGCGCAGGTCCGAGGAAGGTTATTCGAACGGATCAGGAAGGCCCTGTTGGACTCTCCGGTCCTGCGGTCCACCTACCGGAAGATCCTCCAGCGGAATACCCGGCTCATCGAGTTGATCTGTGAATTGCAGGGGGCCGGTCTGTTTCTGGACGGTTCGAAGGATCCTCAGCGCCTGATGTATTTTCAACGCTCCGGACACTGGGACATCCGCGTAATCAGGCTTCATCGTGACGGACGGGCGCAAAGCAATTCGCGCCGCCTGAAGACCCGCAACCCGGTCGATTTCCAAGGGGCCGTTACCGAGTGGAGGGGAACGATTCAGCAGATGGACCGGGTCTGCCAGAGCCTTGGTCCTGACCAGATGCATACCCTGCAGTATGAGCAGTTGTGCGGAGACCCGCAGAAGGTCATGGGCGACATCTGGCGGTTTCTTGATGTCGAGCCAGTGGAACAGGACTGGAGCAAGGTGGATCTCCGGAAAAGAGAGCACCATATCCTGGGCAATAGCATGCGGACCAAGGACAAAATTCAGATCTCAATGGATACGAAGTGGCAGGAGCGGGTGAACAAGGAGGAGCTGGGGCTCTTCGAGCGCGAAGCCGGGGAACTGAACCGCTCGCTGGGCTATACTACAGAACCGGTTTCCGGGACCTCCCGACGGGAGCATGTCACCCCTCGGGTTTAAATGCGCCGATGTATCGGCTCGTTGTTAACGTGAGATTCCAATCGGCCAATGGATGTCCGACAATTTGAAAGGATCGAAGCGCATGATCACACATCAGGAGAGCGACAAGGATGTGACACTCGAGCGGCGGGAAAGCATCGAATCCGGAAATCCCGGGGAGCGGAGTATTCCCGGACCGCCGCGTGTCGCGGTGATCGTGATCAGCGACCTGCAATTCGGTGGTGCGCAGCGACAGGTGGTGGAGTTGTGCAATCGGATGGATCCGCAACGCTACGAAATGCATATTGTCTCATTGGCCGAATATGTGCCGTTGAGCAGGACTCTAAAGCATGCCGGGTCCAGATTGTATACAATCAGCAAGAAGAACAAATGGGATTTCACAGTGGCCTTCCAGTTGGCACGCTTGCTCAGAAAACTGAAGGCTGACGTGGTGCAGGGATATCTTTTCGATGCCTGCGTCGCGGCGCGCATTGCAGGAAAGCTGGCGGGCACCAGGCTCGTGGTGGACTCCGAACGCAATTGCTTGGGAACTTTCAAAAAGCGCCACCACCTGGCCTATCGGGCGACGAGAAGCTTCGTGGATATCGTGGTCGCCAACTCCTCTGCAGGTGCGGACTTCAATCACCGGGAGTTCGGCCTTGAAAAAAGCCGCTATCGTGTGGTGCACAACGGAGTCGACACCGATCGGTTCACACGGGGAAATTCGGCCGAATTGCGCCGCAAGCTCGGGTGGGATGAGGGAGATCTTGTGGTGGGCATGTTTGCCAGTTTCAAAAGGCAGAAAAACCACCAGCTGCTGCTCAAGGCCGCTCCGGAAATCCTGAAGAAGTTCCCGAATGCCAGAATCGCCTTGGTGGGCGACGAACTCTATCAGGGCAGGGATGGCTCGGGAGAGCTCAAGAAGTCGATCGAGCGGGAGATTGAGCGCATCGGGATGAATGATCGCTTTCTTTTCATGGGAAACCGGGACGATGTGGATCAGATCTACGGAGCGTGTGACCTGACGGTGCTCCCTTCGCTCCATGAGGGGACTCCGAATGTCGCGCTGGAGTCGATGGCTTCGGGGGTTCCGGTAGTGGCGACGAAGGTGGCCGACAATGAGTTCGTGATTCCGGACGGGAGGGTGGGCTATCTGGTGGACCTCGATGATCATGCCGCTCTGGCTGAAAGGATTTCCTGCCTGCTGGAAGATCATGCGCTGCGGCGCAAGCTTGGGGAGCAGGCCCGTGCTTGGGTCTTGGAGGAGTTTTCCTGTCAACGATTGGCCGATAAGACCGCCGATGTTTTCGATCAGGCCTTGCGCATGCAGTCGTTCCGTCCCTGAGCATTGTTCCGCCGGATTTTGAAAGGGTCCTTCTTTTACCTATGAGTGTGACCGATAAAAACGGCGGCAAAGCCCTTGGAAAACCGACCTTTGTCTACATCGTGGGGAAGGGGCATTCCGGGTCGACCATCCTTGAGTTGCTCCTGAACCGGAGTGCGAATGTCGCCGCCATGGGGGAGATTGACATGCTTGCTCTTCAGATCTACCGCGACCATCATACCTGCTGGGTGGGAAAGTGCAGTTGCGGGGCGCGGCCACAGGACTGTGAGTATTGGGGAAGGGTGATCAAGGAGGTGAAGGAAAGGTTCGGAGCGGATCTGGTGGCCGATCCAATGTCATGGAGAATTTCTGATGTCGGGCTGGAGGAGGAATACGGAATCAAGCGTCCTGCAAGCTGGGCTTGGTACCGGTTTCACCAGTTGATTCGGACGGCGGCCTACCGGAGTGCGGAGGGCAAGGCAGGTCCATTCTCTGGACGCTACCGCACCTGGATCGAGAATCGCGATTTTGTGGCGACAACGTTTGCTCGGCTATGTGGCGTCGAGGCGGTGGTGGATGCCTCGAAGGATCCGTTGCAGATGAGGGATATCGTCACCTATTCAAAGCTCCCGGTGAAGGTGCTCTTTCTGACTCGGGACGTGCGGGGACTGGTATGGTCCGCACTGAAAAGGAACCGGAATACCGTCGAACGGGAGGTCAAATCCTGGAGCAACTTGAATGGCCGTATTTTGGGATTGTTGGAGGGAGTGGATCCGCAGATGTGGATGCAGGTATCCTATGAGCGGCTCTGTGCCGATACGGCGGGAGAGATGGACCGGATCCATCGCTTTATCGGGGTCGAGAGGGAGGAAGTGGCTGCAGTCGAGGAAAAGGCGCGCCGCCACACGGTCGCCGGGAATCGGATCCGGTTTAAGGAATTGGCCGAGGTGCTTGAGGATCAGGGTTGGGAGAAGAATTTGTCGTCAGCGGACCTGTCCCTGATCTCTTCGCTGGCGGGAGACGTCGCCCGCCGACTTGAATACAAATTGTGAAGTGTCCGCCATGGCCGCTTTTTTGGCCGGCAGTAAAAGGCCGCTCTTTCCGGGGGCCCAGAGTCCGGGTTTGGTTGTATGAAAGTAATCATTGTCAGGGACCGTGAAAGCGCCGGAGGTGGGATCCACAACTATTACCGGAATTTGGCACCGTTCTTCACGGCGGATGTCCGATTTCAGGATGTCGGAAAGGCCCATCATTTCTTCGGCAAGAGCCGCGGACTGGTTGACCGCTTCACCTCGGTGAGACTCATGGCCGACTGGCTCTCCTTGCTGGTGAATATCATTACCTTCCGTCCGGACATCCTCCATGTGAACCCTGGTTTGGATGCCCTCACCTGTCGGGCCTTGCGGCGAGATGCGGTGAATCTCCTCTTGGGCCGCATGTTCGGGCGCAAGTTGGTAGTCTTCTGGCGGGGATGGGAGAGCGCGTGGCTTGGAAATCCTTCCTTCCCGCGGGGTAATGAGGGATGGATCCATGATGCCTATCAGCGTGCCTCGGCCCAGATCGTTCTGGCCAGCCGCTTCAAGAGGGATTTGAGGAACTGGGGGTTTGAAATGCCGATTCATGTGGAGACCACCGTGGCCGATCAAGTTTGCGTGGAAGCGGGTGAGAAATCTCCTCTGGATGGCGCGCAGGTGAACCTGCTGTTCCTCTCTCGGGTTGATGATGCCAAGGGAGTCTTTGAATTGGTCGATGCCTATCAGATCCTGAGGGGCCGTGGACACCGCTGTTGTCTGACCATCGCCGGTGATGGTCCCGCACTGAAGGCCTTAAAGGCCCATGTCGCGAAGAGCGGGGTGGAGGATGTGCGCTTTTCCGGCTACGTGACCGACGACCAAAAGGTTGCCTGCTACCGGGAGGGAACCATTTTTTGTTTCCCCAGCAGTCATGGTGAAGGCATGCCGAATGCCGTGTTGGAGGCCATGGCCGCCGGTCTTCCGGTGATTGCGAGTACGGTGGGTGGGTTGGAGGATATCCTTGAAGCGGGTAAAACGGGAGGGCTTCTCGATGAGTTGGAAGATGCTGTGAAGAGGCGCATGTTTGATCCGGAGGCGATCGCCGATGCGGTGGAGCCCTACTTGAGTGATCCGGAGCTCTGCGCACGAGTGAGCGCTCATAATGTGGCCTACGCTCGGGAGCGATTTGCACCGCAGAAGGTCGCCGCGCGACTCGAGGACATCTATCGAGAGGTAATCGGCAAGAGCGTATGAGCCCGGGTGCCGGGTGGCGCCTTCGCCGCAGTGCCGAGTGATCCGTGGAAGAAGTTGTTGGGTTGGGAGCGGGTGACTTTGGGTTACCGGCTGTATCTGAGTTGAGAGACAGAGCGACCTGATGTTTCAGGCCGGGTGGCGACTAGGCCGTGGTGGCGAGTGGCGAAGATAGATTGGAAGTAAAATTGATATGAAATTACTAGTTACCGGCGGTGCCGGATTTATTGGAAGTCATTTGGTGGACCGCCTGTTGGGCGAGGGTCACCGGGTGACGGTGGTGGATAATTTTGATCCTTTCTATGATCTTGCGATCAAGGAGCGGAACATCGAGCCGCATTTGAAAAACCCGGACTACCGCCTGGTGCGGGCGGATCTGCGGGATGCCGATGGCCTGCGGGAGCAGTTGGAGGGCGGCTACGACGCCATCATCCATCTTGCCGCCTGCGCCGGTGTGCGGCCGTCGATTCAGGAGCCCGCGAAGTATCAGGCCGTCAACGTCGGCGGCACGCAGAACCTCTTGGAACTGGCACGCGAGTGGGGAGTGGAGCAGTTCGTGTTTGCCTCGTCCTCGAGCGTTTACGGGACGAACCCGAACGTGCCATGGCGTGAGGACGAGCCGGGTCTGCGGCCGATCAGCCCCTACGCGAGCACGAAAGTCAGTTGCGAACTGCTGGGTCACGTTTACAGCCATCTTTACGGCATCCGCTTCATCGGGCTGAGGTTTTTCACCGTTTATGGCCCGCGCCAACGGCCGGATCTCGCGATTCACAAATTCTCGCGGATGATTGCCGCGGGCGAGCCGATTCCATTTCACGGCGATGGCGCCAGCAGCCGTGACTACACCTTCATCGACGACATCATTGCCGGCGTTCGGGCGGCCATCGATTACCGGGAGTCGCCCTACGAAATCATCAACCTCGGCAACGATCAGCCGGTGACGCTTTCCGGCTTGGTCCGCCTGATTTCGGCGGCGGTGGGAAAAGAGGCGGTTTTGGTGCAACTCCCGGATCAACCCGGTGATGTGCCCCACACCCGCGCCGATATCAGCAAGGCGGCGCGGCTGCTCGGCTACCGGCCTGAGACGCCGCTGGAGACGGGGATTGCGAAATTCGTCGAGTGGTTGAAATAGAATTTCAAAGCGTTTTCTACCATCCCTGAGATTCGGGGCTTCAAAACTTTGTTCCGTGGTTTTAGTGTCTCCCCGACCAGTGACGCGCATCACGCGATCACGGGATGTTCAGACACCGAGTGTTTGATTTAAAATTCTCCAAACGCCATGGTATGCAACCGGATGAATGAGCCGTCGATGATAAGATCGATCTGCCTCACGGAGGATCACGAGATCTTCGGTAATGGCACGGGGGATGTGCGTCGCCACATCATCGGGCCGGTCGAGCGCATGGCCCGGATTTGCGAAAAGTTTGGAATGCCGCTGACGGTTTTCTTCGAAGCCGAGGAGTATTCGGCTTACGTGCGGGAAAAGGAGTCACTCATCGAAGCGTGGGGCTACGACCCTGCGGCTGAATTGCGTGATCAAGCGATCGACCTGATCAAACGCGGCCACGACTTGCAGCTCCATCTGCACCCGGAGTGGGTGGGATCCCACTTTGAAAACGGTCGCTGGATCCTTCGGCCGGAGCGGGCGACGGTGGACAGCCTGTTTGACACCCAGGAGCAGGTCAGCGCCTACATCGGCGGGCGCAAGGCGGCGATCGATGGTTTTTACGAAGCGGCGGGGAGTTCGCGGCGGGTGACGGCCTACCGCTGTGGTGCCTTCTGCGCCCAGCCCGGAAAGAAATTGTTGGCCGCCCTCGCCGAGCACGGCATCGTGATCGACAGCTCCGCGGTGAAGGGAATGGTGCGGCAGGATGAGCAGGTGCATCTCGACTTCACGGGGGTTCCGGAAGATCGACGCCACTGGCGTGTTTCCGCGGATGTCGCCGTGGAGGACGTGCAGGGGCCGGTGACTGAAATTCCGATCTATTCCCGCATGGGGCGTCGGGCCCAACAACTCACTCCGCGCCGTCTGATGGCGAAATTTTCCAGCAACATCCCCAAAGAGAAACAGCGGGAGATGGTCAGCCAGCTCGGCATGGGCCGGACTCCGGCGAGTGTGCTGCGCTTCCTCGCTCATCGTTTTCCGATCAAACTCGATTTCCATAACATGTCGTCGTCCCAACTGCTGCGCTGGATCCGCAATGCGCCCCCGGCCCCGGCGGGTGACCTGGATGTCATCATTTTGATAGGCCACAGCAAGGAGCACCGCGACGACGCGGATTTCGAGCGTTTTCTCGCGGGCGTCGCGGCGGATCCGGGACTGGACGTGGTCTCGCTGAGTGAGATCGCGGAGAGGCTGGGGGGGAGGGAGGACAGCATTGTAGTGCCGCTCTATGAGCGTTGATGCCAATGAACCGCGCGAGGCTTTCGTGAGCCTTTCAATCAACCCGCTTCTGGCGCGGGAGGTGACCCAAATCTGGCAGATTTCCCTTTTGCTCACTCACTCATGAAAGTCATTGTCACCGGCGGTGCCGGATTCATCGGCTCCAATCTTGTCCGCCTGCTGATGTCGCGCGGGCATGAGGTTTTGAATATCGACAAGCTGACCTATGCCGGAAATTTGGCGTCCCTCGCCGACATCGAAGGCTTGCCGAATTACCGATTCTTGCACGCCGACATCTGTGACGCGGCCGCCATGCAGGCGGCCTTCGCGGAATTCCAGCCGGATGGCGTGATGCATCTCGCGGCGGAATCCCACGTGGATCGGTCGATCGATGGCCCGGGGCCTTTCATCCAAACCAACATTCTCGGTAGTTACACCCTGCTGGAAGCCGCCCGGAATCATCTTTCAATCCATCATATTCCGCATCAATCGTTCCGCTTTATCCATATTTCAACCGATGAAGTTTACGGGTCACTGGGCGACGCCGGTGAATTCACCGAAACCACGGCCTACGATCCCCGTTCGCCCTATTCCGCGAGCAAGGCTGCATCCGATCATCTGGCCAGGGCGTGGCACCACACCTACGGCCTGCCGGTGATCGTCACGAACGGCGGGAACAATTACGGTCCCTACCAGTTTCCTGAGAAGCTTGTTCCGTTAGTGATTCTCAAGGCACTCCGTGGAGAATCCATCCCGGTCTATGGCACCGGTGCGAATATCAGGGATTGGATTCACGTCGAGGATCATGCCGAAGCATTGATGGGTGTTCTTGAAGCTGGATCACCCGGCGAAACCTATAACATCGGCGGCAATGATGAGATCCGGAACATCGACCTCGTGATCCAGCTTTGCTCGATTCTCGATGATTTGCACCCGCGGAGCGACGGTCGGCCCTACGCCGGACAAATCACCTTCGTCGCCGATCGTCCCGGTCACGACCTCCGCTACGCCCTCAACTCCTCCAAGATCCGCGATCAACTCGGCTGGTGTCCCAAATGGGACCACGAATCGGGATTCCGAATGACCGTGGGGTGGTATCTCAATCACGAAGCCTGGTGGCGGAACATCCTCAACGGCAGCTATCAGCTCGCGCGCATCGGTTCCCTGAAATCAATTTGATGACCCCCACTCCCATCACCGAGCAACTGAAATCCTCATGTGCGCGTTTCCTCACTTGGCTCGACCGCGCCGGCTATGAGAGCTACGACCCCTATGATCTGTGGGGCACCCGCTACGGACTCTGGTCGCGCAAGGTGTATTATGCCAAGGGCAAACTGGGGATTCCGCTGGTGGCACCGCTGGTGGCGATCGATTTGCTTTGTCCGGCGCTGCGAAAGCTGTTTGTCAGCAAGGATCGCTTCGCGACCTGTGACGCGCAGTTGCTGCTGGGCTTCCTGAATCTCCATCAGACAACGGGTGATTCCAAGTATCTCAAGCGGGCGGTGGCGCTCGGTGATGAAATCCTGGGTTACTCGATTCCCGGCTTTCGCGGTCCCTGTTGGGGCTATCCTTTCGATTGGCAGAACAACAAGGATGAGGTGTGGCCGAAGAATACACCCTATATCACATGCACTCCTTATTGTTATGAGGCCTATCTGGGTCTGCTGGAAGCAACGGGAGATGAGAGATACCATCAACTCGCGGCCGGCATTGCCGAATTCGTCCACGGCGACCTGAAGGATCTGCCAACCGGACCGGACACGGCGGCGGGGAGTTATTCGCCCTTCGATCAACGCCAGGTGGTCAACGCGACGGCTTATAGGGCCTACGTGCTGGCAGACGCCGGGAAGCGCTTCGAACGCGGGGACTATCTGGCAGCTTCGAGGCGGAACCTCAATTTCGTGCTCGAATCCCAGGCGGAAGATGGATCGTGGCTCTATGCGATGAACGAGGCGAAGAGTTACATCGACAATTTCCACACGTGTTTCAACCTGAAGAATCTTTTCAAGATTCACCGGATCGCTCCGGATGCGCGGATCGAGCCTTCAATTAGGCGCGGCTTCGCCTACTATCAAAAACAACTGATCGATGCCGAGGGCAACCCGAAGCCCTTCGCGATCAAACCCAGGCTGCAGCTCGCCAAGCTGGAAATGTATGACTTCGCTGAAGGAATCACGCTGGGCTCCTTGATCGGGGGGATGATTCCGGAAGCGGGGGAACGGGCGCGGAGTTTGGCGGGGAAGTTGATCCATGAGCACCAGTGGCCGGCAGGCCACTTCGTGACGCGCGTCTTCCGCGGCGGTTTCCGGCACCGCTTTCCGTTTCTGCGCTGGTCGCAGGCGCAGTCGTTTTACGCGCTGACCAATCTGTGGCAAGCGGAAAGCGGCAAATCGTGCTGCTGTGGTCGGCGCCGAAAAGTGCAGTCACTGTGTTATTCTAATAGATCATGGCCACACCCAGGGACTCCGAACACTGCTGCTTAGGGCTCTTCCGGCAACGCTCGCTTTGGGTGCCGACATGGAAGGGATGTTTGCTCACAGCCTTGCTATTAGGGATAATGGTTTATGGTTCGCTGCACGGGATCCATCCTTTCCTGGCCGTGAACGAGCCGGTGAAAGCCGAGGTGCTGGTGGTGGAGGCATGGGTTCCGGATTATATCCTCAAACAGGGTCTCGATTTATCAATCGCAGACGATTGTCGCTACCTGCTTCTGACGGGGGGGACGGTGCGCAGCGAGATCAATCCCGAGCCGGGGGACACTTACGCAAGGATGGCGATGAAGCGTCTTCAGCGGATCAGTAAGGATCTGGAAAAGGTGAGATCGGTGCCATCGCCAAATGCGGAACGGGACCGGACCTATGCATCGGCCATCGCGGTGCGGGATTGGTTAGCCAAGGAAGGTGTCGAAGTGAGGTGTTTGAATGTGATGACGATGGGGCCACATGGACGGCGAAGCCGCCTGCTGTTCGAGAAGGCCTTTGGTCCCGAAGTGGAAATCGGTATTCTTTCAGGCCGCAGCCGCGAATATGATCCGGCACACTGGTGGCGGTCCAGCGAGGGCGTGAAAGAGATTCTGAGTGAAGGCGCGGCGTATTTTTATGCCCGGTTTTTGTTCGGTTGGGGCTGATGGGAGGAGATGTGGTGCGCCGATCGTTTTCCGACCCCGCCCCCCCGTCATTACGTTATGGCGCAATCGT
>JBIPMR010000574.1:0-3493 GCA_044369025.1 Luteolibacter sp. | reverse complement strand
GTCGTTGCTTGAGGAGGCATTGGCGATACGGAGGAAGGGCATGTAGCCGACGCCGCGACGCATTCCAATTTCGCGGGCCACGAAGAGGCTGTCGCCTCGCACGACGGCATCCGAGATGCAACCAACGGGAACCGACACCTCCTCCACAACCGAGTCGGGGTCTTGCGCCGTGGCGACTCGAATGGCGGATTGGTTATCCCACCACGCGCTGCCATCCGCGATTTCAAGGAGAAAGTCGCCTTTGAGAGCAAGGCGGTTCACCGGCCAGGCCAGAAGGAGATCGGCAAGAACCTGCGGGTTGTCGCGATTGTTGATATCCGCCGTGATGAGTTGGCGCTGGGAGATGGAAGCCAGCGCTCCGGCGACGATAGCCGAGCGGCGAGGCTCGAATTCGTGCTGGATTGCTCCGCGCTTGCGAAGAGTCTTGGTAGCGAGATCCCACTCGACGAGTTGGATGCTGTGTGCGGCGCCATCGGCCTGTCCGTAGTTGCTGAAAGGGATGAGGGCGAGATTTTGATCGGCGAGGATTTTCAGAGCCTTCTCGTTGTAGAGGGCCTCGGAATATCCCCAAGACTGGGAAAGTTGGATTCGGCTCGCGAGTGTGGGATTGGCCGGATCGGCCACATCGAAAAGCGAGGCCTCCACGCGACCGGAATCCACACCGATGGCGAAGAGCAGGTCGCCGAGTGGCTCGATGTAGGTCGACCAACCAGGCACCTCGAGGTGACCGGCGATGCTTGGGTTGGCGGAATCCGCAAGATCGATGACCCAGAGCGGATCGGTTTGCCGGAAGGTCACGGCGTAGGCTTTATCGCCAGCGAAGCGTGTGGCGTAGAGATTCTCGCCCCGAATGATCTCCAAGCTCCCGAGCTCATCGCCAGCGGCGCTGAAATTTTCCAACTGCGTGACTTGAGTTCCCCACCAAGCCCATTCCCCATCACTTCTCTGGCACCCCTGCGAGATGGCCGTGAAGACGCCATCTTTCACCTGCATCTTGAATTTGTCGTAAATCCGGCCACCCGTTTGAATCGCCGAAGTGTTCAGCTTGGTGAGACCGCTTTCATCGAAGGAAAACAACGCCACGTCGGACTTGGTCCAGTTTGCAGCCTGGCTCGTTGCCACGGCCATCCAGGCGGCGCCGGCGGAAATAACCGGCCAACTCCCCGTGATTTTGAACTCCGCCGACAGAGCCAGAGAGCCTGCAATCGCATCGATGGAGACTTGGGTGAGGATCGCCTGCTCGCTCCATGTTCCATTTGCGGACGACCAATTTTGCGTGGCCAGATAAAGATTCTTTCCCGCCATGCGGCTGTCGGTAAGCCACCCGGCGACTTTGCGCGATGCCACAATCGAGGGCTTGCCGCCTGTGATGCGCACCAACTGCACCACGGTGGATGACCAATCATTGGAATCACGCGTCAGGAGTATAGCGTGAAGGTCCGCGCCCGACTCGGGCAGGATGTAGAGGTCTTGACCCACGGCTGGAAGCCGCATGGTGGAGATGAGAGTGGGCTTCGCCGGGTCTGCGAGATCGATGACTTGGAGACCACGAAGTTGGTTGAAGAAATAAACGGTCGTGCCATCCGTCTTCCAGATATCGGCTTCCACTGGCACGGAGCTTGCGGAGGATTTCGCGCCGTCATTGACCGCCGTGCTGGCGAGGGCAACAGAGCCACCGTTCAAACCGCGCATCGGGGCATCCGAGGCATCCACATAGCCGGCCGCTGTCACCGCATTAAAATTCTTCGCACCCTTGTAGAATGCAGCTGGATATTTGCGCGCGGCCGTTGTCTCCTGCGGGGGAACCTCCACTCTGGCCCGCGAATCGTCAGCCGAGGATGTCGGCAAGCGCTCCGTTTGGGCAGTGGTGCCGGATTTTAGCCGAGACGAACGCCCAGCCGACCACTTGCCGTTGCGCCCCTTGCGCTTCACAACGAGCTTGGTGGCATTTTCCGAAGTGGCCATGGATGCGGAGCGCCCATCGGTATTGCTCAACTTCGCCACTTTCGCCCCCTTCGCAGAAGCGCTTCCGTGCGTCACGCGGGAAGAAGAAGAAATTTTCGGCTTTGCCTGCAAAAAACTAACGGGCAGAAGAAGTGCTAAAACGAGAGCAGGGAGGGGAACAAATTTCAAGCGCATATCAAATTCAACCGGAGATAAATGATAGAACTCGTTAGTTGGAAATCAATTTTTAATTGGCGAAAACTTGCTGCGGCTCTTTGTGACTGGCATTCGTCCCTATCACGAACCTTGGCGGGCGATGCTCCGTCGGCGCCCGTTATTTCCCGCGCGCCAGAGCGCCCCTGTGGAGCGAAATAAAAGGAGTCAGGCATTAGTTGTTGATATTTAACAATCTGAGGATCGCTTTTAGCATAAAAATCGTGCATTATTTTGCTTTGGTTTTTCGATTCAGAAAGCATTTTTTTGATAGGATTACAGGAATTTTAGGATGGGGTATCCTCCTCCGCGCTTCGCCGCTACGGCGTGATAAAGTTGGCAAATTTTGGATTATTCGCGGCGTTCGATGCTTTGATGCTCGCTGGAGCTGATTTTCACAGCGGCTGTCCTCCTTCATTAAGGATACCGAGGTAGGCGTCATAAACGAAAACGCGGTTGCGGCGTTGACCGGTGAGTTCGCGGGCGATGCCGATGGAAACAAGGTTCTGCATGGCTTTACCGGCTGTTGGGAAGCTCATCTGGTGCTGGCGGCAGAGGTGACTCAGAGTCAGGACGGGCCGTTCGCGCAGGGCGGCAAGGACGCGCAGAGTGTTGGCGGCGGCGCGTCCACTTTGTGCTGTGCGGCGGGTGTCCGCCTCGAAGAGATCCACGAGCCGGCGGGCGGTCTGAACAGCGCTGTGGGCGGTGGTTTCGACGCCTTCCAGAAAGAAGTCCGCCCAAGCTTCCCAGTCTCCCGTGGTGCGGACTCGGTCGAGAAGTTCGTAATAAACAGAGCGGTGTTCTTTGAAGAAGAGGGAGAGATAGAGCAGGGGCTGCGCGAGGAGGCGTCCGTGGTGTAGCAGCAGGGCAATGAGCAGGCGGCCGAGGCGACCATTGCCGTCGAGAAACGGATGGATGGTCTCGAACTGCACATGGGCCAGAGCGGCTTTGAGCAGGAGGGGCAGACCTGTGTCATCCTCGTGGAGGAAGGCTTCCAGTGCGGCCATGCAGGGTTCGACTTCTTGCGGAGGTGGTGGCACAAAACGGGCATTCCCTGGCCGGGTGCCGCCAATCCAATTCTGGCTGCGACGAAACTCGCCGGGTTGCTTGTCACTGCCACGGCCTTTGGACATGAGGGCTGCGTGCATTTCGCGGAGCAGGCGATTGGAGAGCGGGAAGCCTTCTCGAAGGCGGGACATGCCGTGTTCCAAGGCGGCGATGTAGTTGGACACCTCAACGACATCATCCATGGGGCTGCCGGGAACCTCCTCCAACTCGAAAAGCAAAAGATCGGAGAGCGAAGACTGGGTTCCCTCAATCTGTGAGGAAAGAACGG
>JBIPMR010000575.1:0-3493 GCA_044369025.1 Luteolibacter sp. | reverse complement strand
ACCCCAATCGATCCGCCTGAAGATCGGCTCAGATCAGGGAAAACCTTCCGCTGACAAGTAATCCTGCGAACAACCACAATCCATCGATACAGAAAATCGCGCCACCCCTTGCCGCCCTCCTGGCGCTGGCTGCCATGGCTTCAACCGGAGCCATTGCCCAAACGGCTACCCAGACTTCCGATCCCGTCGGATGTTTGGAAAGTCTTCGACTGGCCCGCCAATCCGACGACGAAGAGCACGCCGCCTCGCCCGAGTGCATCGAAAAAATCGAAACCAACTACGCCCTCAAGAATCCGAGGAACTGCGACCGGATTTGAATGAATCCGAAGGCCGAAAAACAAGGCGATTCTTGGGTTGCCAAGGTGCCAGAGCGCAATGTGGACGACTGTGTTTTCGCATTCGTAATTTTCACGGCCGGCATCCCCTCGAAGGTCGGCAAGGCCGTCGCCACGCAAACTCCTCAGCGAAATCCCATTTCGCAAAGGAACTGCAACTCATCGGCTCACCCGAATGGCAAACTCTCGAGATTCCCCCCGAGAAACTCCGCTTCCTCGGCAACCGCGATCTGCTTTCGGAAAACCATGAGAAAACTACCGACGACGACGAGGATAAGGTTTAAAAAAACCATGCCCGCATGGCCCAAGCAAGAAGTCAGAGAATAAAAACCATGAAAAATAAACTGGAAAAAACGGCCCTGTGCCTGCTTGCTTTCGGACTATCAAATGCCATTGCTGCAGAGGGCTATGGAAAACCTGTCGACCCATCGCATCGATTACGGTTGGAGGTGGTTCGCACCCTGCCATTGCCGGTCATCGGCAAGGACACTCCAGGGGCGGCGGAAATCCCTGGCGGATTCGAAGGCGGCAGCTCGGTCAAGGTGGTGGCGGACGGTAAGCCGGAATACCACTTCTTCTCCCACGGGTATCCAAAATTGGACTGGAGCCAAAGCCGGCTGGAGCACTGGGTCTCGCCTGACGGTTTGAAATTCCACCGTGCCTCTGTGCTGCTGGAGAATTACCGGGATGAAGAGGCCGGAATGAACCACATATTCTGTGCCCCGATCCCGTTCTATGATGGCAAATCGGAACGGTGGCATCTGGTCTACTGCGAGTTTGTCGGCCCATCGACTTGGACCGGTGATTCGGGGATCATCTGGACTGCCCCGTCCAAGACGCCAGGCAAGAAGGGGATCGGCGGGCCTTATGATTTCGCCAACCGCTCTGTGCTGGTTCCAAAGCATTGCGCCAAAATCGGAGCAGTAACACCCCTTGCGGTGTCAAGCAGTGCGCCATTCCAAGTCCGGGACGGACGCTGGGCGGTTCTCGTCAGCACCGATTTTTTCATCAAGGACGAAAAGAGCGGTGCCAAAGTGCAAAGGTGGCCGCAAATGCTCCACTTCTCGGAATCGCCGCTCGGCCCGTTCGAACCGCCGAAGGAGGCCGTGGTTCCTCCGCTGATCAACCCGACGGGCTTCATTGAAAATCCCATGCCGATGAAGGTGCGGGGTCCCCAGAGCGGACGAGATTACTGGGTGTCGGTCTTTGATTTCCTCGCACCGGAGGTGACGCCGTATACACCGAAAAATGTCTTTGGTTTCTCATGGTCGGAAGACGGGGTGCATTGGCCCGCTGAAAATGGCCAAGCCGTCAACATAGATGCTGGACTTGCCGCTGGGGAGCAGGGTTGGTGGCGCGGAGCCTGGTCCGTCAGAACTCCGCACCGGATGATCGATGAAGGCGACGGCACCTACACGGTCTATTTCACCGGCGGTTCCGGTGAACACCACTGGGGCGATTTCCGAGCCGTGGGCAAGGTCACCGTTCGCGTAGTCGAGGAGGAAACCACCGCCGAACCGTCCAAGCCCAAAGCCGTTCTTCCCGCTACAAAGTAGAGCCATCATAAACTAGGGGTCAGTGTGCATTTTCTTTCGTTTTTAGTTTGACCGAGCTGGTTGCGCCCGCTTTGACTCTATGAATGGCACGAAGTATCCGATTGGAGTTTGAGGGCGGTTTTTACCATGTGATGGCGCGAGGGAATCGCCGGGGGTCCATTTTCGTGGATGATCACGATCGGCGATTTTTTTTACAATGCCTCGCCGATGTTTGTGAAAAAACCGGCTGGCTTGTGCATGCGTGGGTGCTGATGGGGAACCACTACCATTTGTTCATTCAGACGCCTGAGGCCAACCTTGTGGAGGGCATGAAATGGCTGCAAAACACGGTGACGAGGCGTTTCAATGTGCGGCATCGTGAATGGGGGCGGTTGTTTGGAGATCGCTACAAGGCGGTGGTGGTCGATGGGGAGAGCCCTTATCATTACGAGTCTCTCTGGGATTATATTCACCTGAATCCCAGCCGTGCGGGCTTGGTGGATTCGACGCAGGGGCAGAGTGTTTTGGACTATCCGTGGAGCAGTCTTGCGGGCGGGTATGCCTTGATGCCGCATCAAAGGGCGAAGTGGCTGGCGGCGGAACAAGGGTTGGCGGCAATGGGGGTGGAGGATAGTGCCGAGGGACGGAAAAAAGTGATCGAGCGCTTGGACAAACGCGCTGCGGAGGAACGCGAGCGGAGCGGGTGGGTGACGGTCGACGCAGCGGAGGACAAGCGCGGGAGTCATTTGCGGCGGGGTTGGTATTGGGGCCAGCAAGCGTTTGCCGAGAAGCTCATGAAGCTGGGAGGGACGCTCATCGCCCGCAAACGCAAGGCGCGTGGCTACACAGCAAGCCCGGAGCTCATGGCGCATGGCGAACAAAAGGCACGGGCGCTGCTGGCGGAGGGATTAAGGGTGGCGGAACTCTCAGACGATGACTTGGCTGGATTTGGCTGCACGGAGCCGCGCAAGGTTCTGCTCGCGGCGCTGCTTTGGAAAAAGACCACGGTCTCCCAAGGTTGGATCGCCGAACATCTTCGCATGAAAAATGCGGCCAATGTGAGCAGGGTGGTTCACCGCATGAATCAAGCAAGGCTTGAGAAAAAGGTTTCGAAGGAAATGCGACGGTTCATTGAGGATAAAATGAAAGAAAATGCACACTGACCCCCAGTTTACGCATTGTGATGATTCGCGGTACAAAGCCCTGCCCTGCCCTGCCAAGGCGATCGGCACAAATGTGCACAAAGGCTTTTTGAAAATTGCGTGACCTATATCCGGCGGAGCGCCAACTGGAAACCCGCTTTGCATCGCGTCAAAATCGGGGGAATCCGGTGCCGGCGGGTTTGGTGGGGGCTGAGGGGGAGTTGTCTGGCTATGCGTGGAGCAGTTTTCGCGATATCTCAAGCCGCCCCGCAAGCGGCCTGGCTGGTTGCGGTTGGATCGAGTGCCGGGTGAGTGGGGAATCCGGTGGGAGAATGCGACAGGAAGGCGGGAGTTTGGGGACTTGATGGAGGTTGCAGGACAGGGGGAAAAGTTGGAAAGAGAGAATAATATGTGAGGATGTGGGACTGACTCTCAAGTTGATAAACTTTCAAACCTCTTGAAGTGCAACACCACAAGGATT
>JBIPMR010000573.1:0-3498 GCA_044369025.1 Luteolibacter sp. | reverse complement strand
CATGGCACTCGGGCGAATCACCGTCCGGATGAAACCCGCAGCCGCCGGATCGACGAGCGATAGACCCAGGCGCCTAACGGTCGGCCGGCTCGGATTCCCGATGTTCCGGAGTTCCCACGCGCCCTTGCCGGAAAACGTCACCTCCAGATGGAGCGCCGCGCCATCCTCTTCCACGATGAGGAATTCGCCGCCGCGCTCGTTTTCCGCGATCAAATACCAGTCGCCGAATCCCGTCCATGCCGTCGCGAAGGCCGCCGGTTGTCCAAAACCGAAAACATCCTCGACCGTTAGCACGCCATCGCCGCTGCGCTGATAGGTCCAGGTGCGTTCGAGTTTTGTCAGCCCGGCGGAGGGATAGGCGGACGCGATGTCCATGGTCACGGTGGCGGCGGCCTCGGTGAAATCGGTGGAAACCACGCGTCCGCGGGATTGCGCGCCGGCACTTTGCAAGGCTCCCGCAACCACCGGCACCGAGTGGCCGAACGATCCCATCACCGGCAGCCGGTAGCGCTCCTTGCTGAAAGTTTCCGCCCGATAGACCATCGCTCCGGGGTCCGCGAGCAGGGCGCGGCCCTTCCAGACCACCACGGTGGTGCCGACGTCGTTGTGATTGTGATGTTCCGCATTGGTTCCGCCCTTCCAGGCGGCTCCCATCCCGCCGCTGGCCGCGGGACGCACCACGCAGACGCCGCTGTCCGCAAACCACGAACTCGCCGGCAACCCGTCCTTCCGGGGAGCGGCATCCGGCTTCACCCCGTTTCTAACGGCCATGAAGCCAAGCATGTCATAGAGCAGGATCGACTCGGAAATCCCGCCAGCCGGGCTTTCCGGAAACGGCCGGCCATCGAGCCGCCAGTCCAGCAGTTCCAACAGATGCGGGCTAGGCCGCGAGTTGAGCGAGCAATCCGCGAAGGCCGGGAAAACTCCGCCGGTGATCTCAAGCTGCCTGGCCGCAGCCACGATCTTCCGGACCCGCGGCCGCTGATAGAGATCCACCTTGCCGCCGGTCTGCGTGCGCAGATTTTCCGCGAGCAGCGCGAAGTGGCCGAAGCCATACCCCCAATAACCGAGGCCCTCGCTGCAATAGCCGTCCGCGCCGAATCCGGATAGAAAAAGATCCATGTTCCGGGACGCCCATGCGATCGCCTTCCCGCGCGTCTCCGGCGAGGTCTCCGTGGCAAGCAGGGCGCCCACCGCCCCCGCGGTGCAAACCGCATTCCAGTTGTGGTTGGCCCGCGTCCAGAAATGGCCGGCGAGCACTTCCTCGGGAGCGGTGCCGTCGATGGTCGCCAACACCGGACCGGTGAGACGGCGGCTCACGTTTTCGCGGATCAATTCCGAGATTTCCGGCGCAAGCCGGTCGGCCAACAGCCACCGGGCGAGCGCGATCTGATAGCCATTCATCGCGACTCCCAGATCCGCGTGAGGCGCGCCCCCTTTGAAAACCCGGGCGTCGCGATCATGCGCCGGCAGGACCCAGGACGGATCCGAACACAGGCTTTTCACGGTTTCCTCGATGGCCGGAACGAAACGGCCGGAGCCTTCGAGGCACTCGCCCATGACCAGCCGCGTCAGGCGCCCCCAACGGCGGAGGTTGATCGCCTGATAGAGGGTACGGTCGCCGTTTTTCGTGAAATCCAGATAACGCTCCGCATCGAAGGCCGGCATCGGGGACTTGAGCGAAGCCTCGGCGTTCTGGAGGATTTTTTTCCCTTCCGGAGCCTGCGCATAAGGTGCCCACCACCCGCGGTCCGCCGCCGGCCGGCCGATGCCGGTGGGCCCCGCGGCGAAATCTTTTGCGGTTTCCGCCGCCAAGGAGAATCCGGCCGCTACCAGGCCCGCGATTCCAAACATCAAGGTCCGGGTGATCATCGGTCATCCTTACAACGGAAGCGGCCGCCCGCCTTTCATCCACCTCACGAGGAGCGCGCCTCCGGCCCACGCGTCTTGACCTGCGAAGACCCATCCCCGCCAACCCGGCGGCCCCCATTCGCACGCGAACACCCCTCCCCGCCCGCCCCGCGCCTGCCCTTGACGTGCAAAGGCCCGCTCCCCGCCACGCAGGCCATCAACCCGGAAAAGCAAGACGGCCAACCACGGAATACACCGCACACACGGAAAACAGAAAGAGTTCCAGCCCCTCGAAATCCCGCCTCCTGACTGAATCCGAGTCGTCACCTTCTTCCTTTCCGAGTGTTCCGAGTATTCCGTGGTGAACAACTCTGCCGGGAATGGCGGAAATCATGGCACCACGAATCCTGCGAATCTTTGCTGATGGATGTCTGATGAGCCGCCGCGTGCGCGGCAAACAAACCGCCACCTCAAAGGCGGCCCTCCCACCGCCGGGCGTGCCCGTCAAGTGAACAAGATCGTTCGGGTCTCTTGATTCAAATAGAGGCGATATCGGATCGCCCGGTCCATGAGCAGACCCTGAATTGTGATTTCCGCCGCTCATGGGAATTTCATGGGCACGGCGGACCGATTCCGCCGCTCCATGAACGATCCGCCCAGACGATCCGCCCAGCGTTCGTTTCCTGAGGAATTCCACCGTAACTTGACGCGCATGACCGCCGAGGGGAGCCGCCAATGCGAGGCGAAACACCAGACCAAGCCCAGCCGCCCCGTCTCTCCCTGCCCGCGCCTTTCCACCCATCCCGGCGCCGCGTCGCTCTGCGATCTCTGCGCCTCCGCGGTAAATCCAATCTGGCAGCCGCGCCGGCGGATGGATTGACGATTGATGAACGACGACTGTTGAATTATGATTCTGAAGAATCTTTCAATGGAGCGACCAAGGAGCGAGCCAAGACTGACTATCTCATGCAGATGCAGATTCGAGCACAGCAACAGCAGTTGGCAGAGCTTAGGAAGATGCAAACGACCAATTCAGGTGGTCGAGCCCTACCTCCTCCCGGCGCAGGTGATTTGATCAATGTTTCAAGAGAGGGAGAGGATCTGGGGTCGCTATCAGTAGCCGAAGTTCGAAGTCAGTGGTTTGCTCCGTTACGGAGACTCGCGAATTCTGTTTCCCGGGCGTCTAGCAGGCAGAAGAGCCCGAGCTTCTTGAAGTAGCGGTTGGACCAGCGTTGGTGATCTTTTCCCCGGCCACGGCCTTCCAGACCGCGCCGCTTTCTCAGGATGGAGCGCAATCTCATGCGGATCCACCCGTCGAGTTCTCCCAGTTGGCTGGCCTTGGCGTATTTGAAGTAGCCGAAATAGCCGGGCAAGGTCCGGTTGAGGTCCGCCACGATCGCTTCCATGCTCTTGCCGTTGTTCCGGCGCGTCCGGGGTTTGATGGATTCACGTAATTCACACAGGCTTTTGGGCCGGACCAGTCGCATCAACTTGCCCTGGCGGCTGCGTTTGAACCGGTAATCTGCCTTTCCACTTTCCTGCCGCCCCTCGCTCCACGGGAATTACCCCGCTTCATCACTACTATGGCGGCTCTGACTTCTGCCCGCACACCGCTCGCGCGGATTCCTGCCCGGACAGATTTGATTC